>JAEZDW010000099.1 GCA_023417955.1 Bacteroidota bacterium | reverse complement strand
GATCAGTCGTGGATACTCGAGTGTCGCGAAGACGCGGGAATTACGTTCAACAAAACGTTTCTTCTTGCTTACGCCTTCTATCACAACCTTGGTGTAGATGAGGATCTGCTCGACTTTTCTTTTGACGAGTTTGATTCCGAGATCACACAGTTTCGGACACAATTGTATGAGCTGATCAAGAATCGCATCGAGCTGAATTTCAATCCCGACAATTTTACCGATGAACTGCAGGAATTCACAGAATTCAGGAAGAGTGAATTTGACAGCAGTTATGGCGTAGGACAACTCAAACTGTTTCCTGAGGCAGTGCTCGGATTGTTCCCGCAGGCGGGGTCGCAGTTGGTACCGGATTATCTGCATTTGCTGGAAGACGACTCATTCCAGGACCTTGAAGATTTTTTCACAAAGGCGCGACTTGCAGATCCTGAAATGATAAAGGACGAATTCCATGCTCCGGCGAATCACAATCTAAAAGAGGAAAAACTTTATACGCCGTTCCCGCTCGACGCCTGGCAGGAAAATGCAATTCAGGAAATAAAGAAAGGAAAGTCGCTGGTTGTGCAAGGGCCGCCGGGGACAGGAAAGTCGCAGTTGATTTGTAACCTGCTGAGCGACGCAATGGCATCGGGTAAGAAGGTCCTTCTCGTTTGTCAAAAGAGAGCGGCGCTTGATGTCGTATATGAACGAATGAATAAAAAAGGCCTCGAACCGTTCGTTGCACTTGTACACGATTTTCGGAATGACCGCAAGGAAATTTTTGGAAAGATAGCCAGACAGATAGATCGCATAGACGAATATAAAACCCGTAACCGCTCCGTCGATATTATCCAGATGGAGCGTCATTTTGTTCAGGTTTGTCGCGCGATTGATCAGACAACCGAAGAGCTGCAGGAATTCAAGGATGCGCTTTACAACGAAATCGAATGTGGCGTTTCTGTGAAGCAGCTATACCTGCAGTCGGATCCTGCAGCGCCATCGATAAACCTGAAGCAGGAATATCATCACTTCATGCTTCCGGCGGATTCGTTCCTCAAGCGGCTGCGGAGGTATGCGATGTATGCAACGGTATACGAACAACCGGACCATGTCTGGAAAGAAAGAAAATCTTTTGCCGGACTTCAGGCCTCCGACCAGGCACGCATCGAACAAACCATTGATGACATCCTGGAGTTTGAACGCCAGCTTTCTGAAAAGGTAGCCCGGCTAACGGGCGCGAAACTCAGTCTTGAAGATTGTGAAAGCCTTTGGTACAGACATGAAGAAATTGTCGGCATGCTTGCACTGATCCGGGATGATGACACATACCGGTACTTTCAATTGATGAATAATGAGCATGATGATGAGACCAGCATGCTCTGGCTTTCCAACATGGAGCGCGTAGTAATCAACTGCTTCGATGAGATCGGTCCGGAAGTGACAATCCCTACAGAAAGACTCGGCAAGTTTCAGGAGGCGCTTCATGAACGAATGCGTACCCGCAAGAATTTGATTCATAAAATCAGATGGGATCTCTTTTCGGAAAACAAGTTTGTGATCAAGCGTGTACTTGTTGCCAACGACCTCGCCTATAACAAATACGGATTGCGTGTTCTCGAGCAGCGCATAGACACACGGTTGAATCTTGAACACCAGATAACCGCACTCCGGGCACGTCCGTGGCTTGTTGATCTGCCAACCGATTATAAAAAAGAAAGCTGGCAAACCTGGTTTACGAAACAAAAGCAGGCTGTGCGGGCAAAACTTACGTTCCGGTCGTTTCGGGAAATCCGCGAAAGCGTTAACACTGAAACGTACTCGCGCACGGAATTTACCAAGGTGATGCGGCAGCTGCTCGACCTGCTGAAGGAAATTCCGCCGCGTAAAGAAGAGTGGGCGAAGTTGTTATCGACTTATCATATCCGGAAAATCTCATCCGACAAGGAATTCGCCGCGCGACTTCGACAGTCACTAAACGATGACTTTGACAGCCTTTGTGAATTTGACGGACTGCGGGCCGACATGGCCGGTGTCGAAGAAAACGTCGTATTGAAATTGCAGGAGTTCACGGGAACCTGGGATGCCGATGAACTTGAAAAGTTGTTCAATAACAGCATCAGCCTCGCGTGGATTGATCACATTGAACTCAAACACCCGGTGCTTCGCTCGGTGTCGTCCATGAAAATGGAGGAGTTGCAACAAACATTGCCCGATCTTGTTTCAGAAAAACAAAAACTAAGTCTCGATATTCTGCTCCTTCGCGCACGCGAAAACGCTTACGAAAAAATCACCTACAACAGGTTGAATAACATGGTGTCGTACAGAGACCTGCTTCACCAGGTTTCGAAGAAGAAGAAGTTGTGGCCGTTGCGCAAGCTCATTGCGACATACCATGAAGAATTGTTTCAGCTTGTACCATGCTGGATGGCTTCGCCGGAATCGGTGTCAGCTATTTTTCCAATGACAGGTCTTTTTGACCTGGTTATCTTCGATGAGGCGTCGCAGTGTTTTTCTGAACGTGGTCTGCCAGCGATGTACCGTGCCAGGCAGGTTCTGGTTGCCGGTGATGGTCAGCAGCTGCGCCCCAATGACCTGTACCAGGTACGTTGGTCCGGCAGGGATGACGAAGAAGAAGCTGATGTTGAGGTGGAGTCCTTACTTGAGCTGGCAGAACGGTATTTGCCAACCGTTCACCTTCAGGGTCACTACCGGAGCAAATCGGTTGAGCTTATTGAATTTTCGAACCGCCATTTTTACGGCAACAGACTTCGGCTTCTGCCTGACCGCGACAAGCTCAATCGAAATGAGCCCGCACTCGTTTATCATCGGGTTGATGGTGTCTGGGATAACGGAACAAATGAGGCGGAGGCGGAAGAGATAACCCGTATTATTTCGGAACTGATCACCGAGGATTCGTCGAAGGAGATAGGCATTGTTACGTTCAATGCGCCACAGCAAAACCTTATCATGGACCTCGTGGAGGAACGTTTCCGCGAGATGGGAATTCCAGTACCCGGTTCGTTATTCATTAAAAACATCGAAAACGTACAAGGCGACGAAAAGGATATTATCATCTTCTCAATAGGCTACGCTGCCGACAAACGCGGAAAAGTTTCGCTGCAGTTTGGAAG
>JAEZDW010000496.1 GCA_023417955.1 Bacteroidota bacterium | reverse complement strand
GCTGTTATCAATTCGAACGCAAACGAAAATCCGATTAAGGAAGACGAACCTATGCCCAAATGGGGCTGGGGTGAAACCGGCGGACCGTATTTGCCATGATTTTCTTTATCGTTTCATATTCTACATCGAATAAGACCTCCATTTAGAATTTAATTCACATGATCACCGAGGTAATGCTGGAGGAAAGTTCCCATTCTAACAACCTTGTCGGGGAATTCAGGCACTGCTGATTTATCAACCACACACCGCGTCATTGCTATTAAATTGTCGGCCGTATTTTCTGTGAACCCTGAGGATATCAGCGTTTCTTTCCAATTTTCCTGAGCAATGGGTTGCACAGCTATTGCCTTGTCCAATTGACGCGAGAAACTATCAGCTACTTCCTGTGAGCTATACTTTTGAGGACCGACAAGCTCGATGATTTTCTTTTCTTCGGTTTGGCTTGCGATGATTTGATCAGCGACAAATTCAGCTACATCCAAAGGTGAAATCATGTCAATTTTCAGATCTGCCGGAAAGAAAGATGGCAGCGTCCCGAATTCTTTCATAGGTTCAAGGAAGCCCAGCCAGTTGCTATAATAGTAGGCTGGTCGAACGAAAGTCTTTTTCACCTTCATATCATCAAAACCTTCTTCAAGCATTCGCGACATCCTTAAGTTACCGGTGTCGCCGTCCAAATGAGCACCAATGCTTGACAATCCCACAATCCTTTTAACACCCGCGGATTGAATGGCTGTTCTGTAATTTTCAATAATCCGTTCTGTGTCTCCCAGGAGATCATCAGAGGCAGGATTTTCCGGTGTGAGTAAGAAAACAGTTTCGCCTCCCTCCATCGCTCTTTTAAGTTTTTCCGGTTCCAGAAAATCAGCTGAGCGTACGTCAACATGCGAATCGAAACTGGAATTCGTCTTTCTGACTACCGCTCTTACGATGGACTCGCTTTTAGCCAACGTTTTAATGATATGTGAGCCAACCTGGCCCGATGCACCTAATATGATGTTCATTGTGTCGAAATTAAATTTTGGAACTAAGTACTAGCGCGCAGGGTGACACTGACAGCATCACAATAAGTCCGCCTGCTCTTCATGCCTAATGAGGGCAAGAAACTTCATACAAAACCTGATGCCTGTGTATGTTGATGAAAGCTTTTGCAAGCTGCGTGGAGAACTTGTTTCAGTGATCTGTTCGAGTGTGGTGCAGTTGCTTCACTAGCACTGCCATTACAAAATGGTAACAATTAGTCGCACAGAATCGCTATTTTTGAGATTGCGTCTGAAAATTATAGGATTAGAAAAGTTATCGAACGCTATTTTCGCACAACCTTGAAAAATAAATTGGCAGGCATCGCTATTCCGGCTCTTCACGCTTCAATTGTTTACGGTTAAATGGGAAGCAGCATATATCCGATGGTTAAAAAGACTATCATACCCATTTGTCTCCTGTGGGTCGTCACAATGTGTAAAACAGACAGCGCATTACCACCCAACGCGTCGGAGCACAAAGAGTGGTTCGAGTTAGTGAGTGAACAGGGTTCATACCTGGCTTTAACAGGTTTTGACGAAAGCTGGACGAACTTCTATTATGGAACGAATGCACGGGATAGCAGGTACATAGATCTGTATTATTACAACGGGTCGACAGGAGAATCTGCTATCGTCTTCGAAAATACGATGGGCTTTGTATTGCCTGAAGGCAACCATTATTCAAAGGGCATTTCTCAAAACGAAGATGTCTTTGTCATGATAAAGTATCTGTCAAACAAACATTCTGACCTGTACGCTTATCACCGAAAGATCGGCCGCCTTCACAAATTGAATATCGAAAGCGACTCATTCACACTTCTAACGCCGATGCGATTTGTTAGAAATAAACTGTATTACCTATCAGACTACAAATCAGAATTTCCAAAACTATTTAGCTACGACTTTGAGCGTGGGAGTTCAAGTCTCCTGCTTGAACCGGATGCCCTAATAGAGGAGATCGTAGCAATTAATGACGATGAGATCGCCGTTCTTGTAAATGACAAAGGTAGTTCTCAAATCGCGGCTCTGAACTTGAACAGTCTTTCGACCCGAGAAATATTTCGCGGAACGGGGTATATAGAGCCAGGCACTATCAGGTATTCTGATTCTTTACACGTGCTTACAGGACAATACTCCTCACCCGTAGAACCTTTACTTGAAATTCAGGTTGATCCCGGGACAAATGTTCAACTATCCGATAGCGTAGCTGGCAATTTGAAGTACGATTTGATAAGTTACATATCTGAAGGGCAAATTATTCATGGACATTTTATCTGGAGCAACGAAATGACGCGTGATGTGCCATTGGTAACGTTCATTCATGGCGGACCGGAAATACAAATGCCTAATTCTTATAATGATTTTCTGATCGCCATCGTTAAATCCGGAATTGCCGTATTTGTGCCTAACATTCGCGGCAGCTCAGGATATGGCAAAAGCTTCTTTCATGCCGACGATGGAGCACATGACAAAACAGGTCCTGTGGATATAAAGAATGGTGTGGATCTCATGCTGAACAAATATCCCT
The DNA here is from genome assembly GCA_023417955.1 of Bacteroidota bacterium. Taxonomy (GTDB): domain Bacteria; phylum Bacteroidota; class Bacteroidia; order Cytophagales; family Cyclobacteriaceae; genus Ohtaekwangia. Next base: position 2,931 of record JAEZDW010000496.1, on the reverse strand, counting down.
TTCTCAACAGGGACCGCGTCTTTCTCAATGGCCTCAGCTATGGTGGATACATCGTTTATCATACACTGATTCAATATCCAGGTGTCTTTCGCGGCGGCATTGTGGTTAATGGGGTCGTGGACTATGATATCGCGTTAAGCAATATGCCAGACTTCTTCGCCGCCATCCTAAACATGAAACTTGAAGAGTTCAAAGGTCCGTCTCTTGATTATGATCTTCTGGACGCGTCTATGTTCGTACAAGGAAATAAACTAAGAAATAAGCTGCTCATCTTTCAGGGACGGGAAGATGAACTTGTTCCCTTTTCAGCTGTTGATTCCCTGGTTAAACAGCTAAATTCAGATTATATAAAATACATCCAAGTTAACGACCTCGGTCACGAGACTTCAGACCTGGAAACGGGTAGAATGATCACAGAAAAAAGTATTGAATTTGTCCTCGCAAGGTAGATGGAGCAAGACAATCTTTCCTCACCGTGAACCAATTTCCTGACCGAAGCAGGCAAAAATTTCTTTCTCGTCCGGCAGTCGACCTTTCACGAATTCCGTATACCAACTTCATAAAGTGCAAATACGATGGAACGGATCAGAACATTCTTTCAAAAGTACGCCGACTTGTCTGATCAGGATTGGGCAGCGATATCATCCAGGTTTTCCCGACATGAGATTGCCAAAAAAGCTTTCACGCTCCAGGTCGGCCAGGTTGAAAACTTTGTCTCCTTCATTGAAGAAGGTATCGTCCGGTATTTTATCCCGAAAGATGATGAGAAAGAAATCACCTTCGAGCTAACCTTTGCTGACGACTTCATGGGTGCATACGACTCTTTTCTCACACGCCAGCCATCCAGTTATTGTGTTCAGGCACTTAGCCATACCGTTTTGTGGCGCCTGTCTTATGACGACGTGCAGTCCCTCTACCGTGATACCAAACTAGGCAACTTCATGGGCAGAGTCGCCTGTGAGCGGCTCTACCTGGAGAAAGCACGACGCGAATTATCCTTTCTAACTGAAAATGCCGAGCAGCGATACCTGCGTCTGTTCACAGAGCAACCTAATCTGGTGAAGAATATTCCCCTGAAGTATATCGCCTCTTACATTGGTGTAACGCCACAGGCACTGAGCCGAATACGGAAACGCATTTCTTAACCTGGATTCATTGCCGAAATTCCTGTCATGTATTCCTTTTGCATCTAAAAGGAATGAAATATCTCATTTGTCCACTTCTGATCATCACCAATATTATGCACGCGCAGATTCACGAACCACAGTCAACCCATTTTGATTATATCCATCAACGACCCGCAAGTTTCAAATCGCAGTTTCTGCAGACTTTAATGGCGATCCTGGGCAAGAAGAAAGGACTGGAAAAAGCCATGACGCGCAAGCAGTTTGCATCCGAACCGGCAATCATCCCGGAAAAATTACGAACCGATTTCATGATCGAAGAAATCGACGTGTGGCAGCGAAGGGCGTGGATCGTTACTCCTAAGCTGGGCAGAATAAACAAAGTAATCCTGTATATCCATGGTGGCGGGTATATTTCCAACTTAACGAAATATGATTGGGACTTCGTCACTGAACTCGCGGCTAAAACGAACTCAAAAATACTGGTTGCCGACTATCCGTTGGCACCTGTCTCGAATTACAAAGACGTGTACGCTTACTTCGACGAACTATACCGGGATGTGCTCACTAGAATCGCGAAAGACGACGTCATCTTTCTCGGCAACTCTGCAGGAGGCGGTATCGCGCTGGGCTTCACACAAAAATTGCGCGACGAGAATCAACCACTGCCATCAAAGATCATTCTGAATTCCCCGTGGCTCGATATTACTATGACTAACCCGGAGATCGCCAGCATCGATAATAAAGATAAGCTATTGGGAATTGAAGGGCTGCGTATGACGGGAAAGGCTTACGCCGCTGGACTAAACGACAAAGACCCGATGGTCAGTCCAATCTACGGCGATTTATCAGACCTGCCGCCAATCAATCTGTTCATCGGTACGCACGACTTGTTCCTGCCAGATGCGCGAAAACTGAAACAAGCATTGCGCACACAGAACATTCCGATGAACTATTTTGAGTATCCGAAAATGTTTCACGTCTGGATGGCTGTAACAAGTCTGGAGGAATCGCAGCATGCGATAGATCAGATGGCAGAACTTATCAGTGAATAACTAAGTTTATCACTTACTGCGTGCCGGCGCAGGAATTTATAATTGGTTGGCAGTAACCTTCCTTGCGCTCCATTGCGTCTTCGCGCCCTTGCGGTGAAAAAATCCTTGGTCATCGATTTACAATGAGCCTGTCAACGGACCAGCTCCCGCCTCCGGTTTTGATCTGGAAGTAATTCGGCCGCCGGAAAATGCTGAAAGGCTGTTATCAGTGCGTTTCAATTCTCATCTAAAACCTTCTTCTTCTCGGCCTCATACTCTTCTGCATTTAGCGCTCCCGAATCATATAGTGACTTTAGCTTTTCCAATTTGTCGTATTTGGTCTCAGTACTGACCGGTTGATTTGATTGTTTCGGCTTTATCCCGGCTAAACACTCCAGAGTACTGTAAACGCTTATGGCCAGCTTATAGTCGAAAGTTTCAAATGCATGCTTCTCCCTGCTTTTCATTACAGTAACAAGCGTATATCGTTTACCCTTCAACGTGCCCTTCGTGACAACCACTACTTTAGAGATCTCTGAAAACTCTATGACTTTCTTTTTATGGTACTGAACGGAAGTGGACGTCATGACCAATTCCTTTTCCTTATAACCGTTGGCAAGAATTATTTTTCTTATATCGTCACGGTTTTCCTCCCCTATACTTGAACAGGGTAATTTTTCGTATCTCGGGTACGTTGAAATGCATCCGGCGAGGATCACAAACATTGAAAAAAGAAGGGTGGAGTTAAGGAACAGGTTAAAGCGCATATAGCT
>JAEZDW010000461.1 GCA_023417955.1 Bacteroidota bacterium | reverse complement strand
GGCATTACCGAAACTGCAGAAGGCAGCAACCACAGAGGAATTAAAGGGCGCGTTTGAAGAACATCTCGCGATCACTAAGGAACAAATTACCAGACTCGAAAAAGTTTTCGAACTTTTCGACCAGAAGCCTCAATCAAAAAAATGCGAGGCAATGGAGGGAATTACGAAAGAGGGGGAGAGTGTAATTGAGGAAACTGAGTCGGGATCGAAAACCCGTGACGCCGCTATCATTATGGCAGCTCAAAAAGCAGAGCACTATGAAATTGCAGCTTACGGAGGCCTGGTAACACTCGCTAAAACGATGGGGCGCAACGACGCAGCCGACCTTCTCGCGCAGACGTTGGCGGAAGAGAAAGAAGCCGACCAGCTGCTTACTGAGATCGCTGAAAGCAATATCAATGCAGAGGCGGACCAGGAGCAGGCGAGCTAATGGAAAGACGAATTGAATCGAAGGGGGCTGAAAGGCCCCTTTTGTTTTTGTTGAGGCTGTGGAATTCCCTACTCAGCAAGTAACCGTACCGTTGTACATCACTTCCCTCAGCAGCGTGCCGGGGAGGGCACTGCTTTTTCTGATTTCAGGTAAATCTGAAAAACGTAATAAAAGATCTATGATATCAGGTAAAGGAATTCTTATAACGGTACTGACGGCCACAGCTGCCGCAGCGCTTGTAGGCTCGATGCTTTCAAAGGAAAAAGGGCAGTCGATTAAACGATTCGTCGAAAAACTCAAACATTTTTCAAGTACAAAAACGTCGGAAAGCGGCACATTTCAGGAAAGCGATCTGGAAAACCCAGGTCGTGTCTGATTTGGGATACATATAACGTTTCCATCAATCACATGTGGAGGATTTATTAACGCGAGAGGAGCTGTGATGCATAGGAGATTTGATTTCCTTATACCGACTTACAACGCAGTCGTCATTTCGATGGTTATGATTGCCACGAAATGCCGGTATAAGAATATCAGGAAGATGTTTAGGTCGGGGCATTTGCCCTTAAGAATTTACACGCGCCGAAATTAAAAGCTCGCTTAAAAGAAACGCAGGCAAACACTACAATGAACTCACAAGATAATTTCTCGGAACAAACATCAGGATATCACGAATCTTTTTGGACTGATTCCGCAGCGCGTCCGGTTTTCCCTTCACTCGATCATGATATCGATACAGAAGTCGTGGTGGTTGGTGCTGGTATTGCCGGGCTATCAGTTGCATATTGTCTGACAAAAGCAGGCAGGCGGGTTGTTGTAATTGATGATGGAGAAATTGCGAGCGGTGAAACCGGTCGGGCAAGTGCTCACCTTTCAAACGCACTTGATGATCGCTATGACGAGATTGAAAAAACATTCGGACTTGAAAAATCAAAGATCGCTGCAGAAAGTCATACCGCAGCTATTGATTTTGTCGAACAAGTAATAAACGAGGAAGGCATCGATTGCGAATTTCGGCGTGTCGATGGTTACCTGTTCCTGCATCCATCCGATGATTTGTCCACGCTCGAGAAGGAATTTGAAGCAGCGCAGCGTGCCGGGTTGGAGGTCGAACTGCTGCCGGCGGTACCCGGTCTGGAAAATCATTCCGGGCCTTGTATAAGATTTCCGCGGCAGGCACAGTTCCACCCAGTGAAATATGTTGCGGGGCTCGCACGCGCGATACAGCATTCAGGTGGAGAAATATACTGCAATAGCCACGTTGACAAAGTATCCCGGGAAGGGGTGGACGTTGGCGCTTACCGCATACGCGCAGAGGAGGTTGTCGTTGCAACAAATTCTCCGATTAACGACATCGTGACGATGCATACGAAACAACATCCCTACCGAACGTATATCGTTGCGGCAGAAATACCACGAGGCTCATTGCAAACTTCGCTTTGGTGGGATACGGGTGACTATAATTCCCCGTGGGTAGCCAAACCATATCATTATGTTCGTGTCGAAGCTTTTAATGATACTTCAGACTTACTAATTATTGGAGGTGCCGATCATAAAACCGGTCAGGCCGGCAAGGAGGAAATTCCCGAAACGGAGCGGTACCTGCACCTTGAGGCATGGGCCAGGTTACATTTTCCAATGATCACGAACATTGCGTACACGTGGTCGGGACAAGTGATGGAACCCGTTGACATGATGGGATTCATCGGCCTCAACCCTGGCGACGAAAACATCTTCATCGTGACAGGAGACTCAGGAAACGGGCTCACACATGGAACGATTGCAGGCATGTTGATCCGCGATTTAATTCAGGGTGGTGAAAATTCATGGAGTGATCTTTACGATCCTGCACGTATCACGTGGTCGCTATCTGTCGCTCCTGATTTCCTCAAGGAAGCAGTCAATATGGCTGGACAATACAAAGACTATTTAACACCCGGTGACATTGAGTCGCTTCGTGAGCTTCACGACGATGATGGAGCGATTATCAGAGCCGGCACGATGAAAGTCGCTGTCTACAAGGATTCGGAAGCACAAATACACGCCTACTCGGCAGTGTGTCCTCATCTGGGTTGTTACGTTCGCTGGAATGCTGACGAAAAATCATTTGACTGCCCGTGTCACGGATCCAGATTCTCGTGCAAAGGAGAGGTAGTGAACGGACCAGCGCTGTCTGATCTTAAACCATTCGACATGGCAGTGCTAAGAGAAAATGACGCTAAACGCGAGCAGAAGTTGAGGAGAGATATTAGCAACCGGATTGAATAGTTAAATCATTGATTGTTGTTGGATTGGAGACCAATGATGTTTTTCGTTTCGGTTTGCCATGAGGCGCGGACTTGCGAATGGCTGGCGGCCCGGAATTCTCCTGCAACAGCGTATTCACTGACTGGATAAATGCGCCGTGCAGTGTGCGACCAATAGCACTCCATACATCTGCGTCTGTTTGAATCAGTTCACGTTGAAAATATCTTTCGTCAAGAGCTTTTATTACCGGCTTTCCAGGAAAACCTGCCAGCTCGCGTGACGCAACAGAGACCACCGTCTCAAGCTCCTGTTTAACAAAGCCAATAACCCGGTTCTTCATGGACCCAGCTTCGGTGTAAATTGTCAGCAGTCCCTGAGGTGCTTCGTGTATACCGATACCGCTGAGATATTTTTGTACGTCAAATAGATTAAGGTCGCTGACCCGTGCCGAGATGTTGAATGTTGGCGACGCCGCTTTCGAATCGACCTCGAGGTCCAGAAACACGGTAGCCTCTTCAATTCGACCTGTTGCTCTTCCTGTAGTCGGTAGTCTTCTCGTATTGGTAACAACATTCTCCAGATTGCGCATGCGAAGGGTGATATCGGTTATAATGAGTATGGGGTCCGGAGTCTCATTTCCACGGCTGAATTTCGCCGTGCCGTCGGTTATGGAAATTTTGTTTATTGGGAGCAGACTGATGGTTTGTAACCATGATGACCTCGCGAGCTGAAACGACGTATGCATCAGGCCCGTGGTCACTTCGAGCACCGGCTCGTGGACTTCGATCCGACTCACCCAATGCCCCATCTTCAACGCGGCGATATCGAGACCAATATGAATCCGCGACGCGTTGAATAGCGGGTTGTCCTCAGAATTGGTCAACGAAACATCGTGCAGATCAAAGGAAGCGCTGGTCAGTGAAATTGAGATGTCTCCGATATGGAATCGAGACCCGTCTGGAGCCTCTGCGTTGTTGAAATGTGACCGCAAAAATTCAGGGAGCACGATAAAGCGAACCAGGAGTGCCACCGCCAGGATAGTACAAGAAAAAATTTTCCACCGATACATGAAATTCCCTCCGTCGATTCAATAAAAAAACGATACCCTTTGTTACGAACGACAATCGATAAATTGAAGCGGCATCTGAAACAACCTTTGAAAGCGATTGGCACATTGTTTTGAGAAACTGAATCAGGGTTGGAAGATATGTCCGCCGCCGGCGGATATAGGCAGCGTGGGCTGGTGTCGCCAAAGTTGATGTTTAGCGGACTCGGTGAGTGCGACACTGGCCCCTCTGCTATATTTTGCCGCTTCTGCTGAAATCGTTGCCGGTATCGATTTTTCCAAAAAATACCTTACATCTAAAACGTTTTCGCCACGGTTTCCTGTACCTTTTTCGGCCTGAGCTCAACGAGTCTTTAACCAACCAGAATGAGAAGCCTCCTTACGACATTCCTGATTTCCTTTTGTCTTTTTTCTTGTAACAACACGCCGGAAAAGCAGCGCCCACGCGAGGCATGGGTGATTCGATCGGTACTCGATCAACAGCCGCGAATCATCAGTATTGCCCTTCATGAAAATCTGTGGGTTGCTTACAGCACGCAGTTTGGATCATTGTTCAAAGCATGGACTGGCGGAATAAATTTCGACGGGCCTGTTTACACCAGCGCGCATGGACCACAACCGACAATCCAGGGCGTGACATACCTCGAAGAGGCGGTGACCAATCCGTGGCGAGTCGTTACGGGTGATAACTCGGTAATTCCAAATGTAATTTATAAAGGACATCGCATTACCAATGGTCAAGCAACGTTGAATTATGTACTTGATGCAAATGGAACGAAAATATCTGTAGCCGAAACTCCCGAACACGCTGGCAGAGCAGGCGGTAAAACATCATTCGAAAGAGTGTTCGTAGTCTCTGGTTTGCCAGAAGGCAGTGTGCTTAATCTGGGTGTACGCGTCAATTCAATTGTCGCTACCGACGATATCAATGGGTCAACGTTTACTATTGAGAATACCAACGAGGAGACGCTTGATGACAAAGTGTTTCTGGTTGTAGACGGAGTTCTTACCCTCGGCAATGGTAGTACCAGGTTCGTCGTCAACCTCACCGAGAGGCCGGTACCAAAAGGAGGTGAGCCTGCCCTCGCTGGTGAAGGTGCGGTTCAGGCGCTCATGGCAAAAAGTGACTGCAACACCTGTCACAACCGTGATGTAAAAACAGTCGGTCCTGCCTATATTGAAATTGCCCGGCGTTACGATACTTCACCACAGCGTAAGGAAGAACTCATCCGGAAAATCATAGAAGGTGGTTCCGGCAATTGGGGCGAGGTTCCAATGACTGCGCATCCCAACCTTTCAACCGAGGACGCCACCACGATGGTTGACTACGTCCTGGCACTCGACGCTCAGGAGGAAGCCGATGCAGCCGCAAACAAGCTCATGCCGAAACCATCTTATGAAGTAAAATTCACGCCGGTTGATTTGCAGCAGTTTGATGCGACGAAAGAACACGATGGCATAGCGGTCAACGTCTACAAATTCGATGAACTCGTTAGTGACTTTCCTGAAATCGATGATGAGGTATCGCCTATGGTTTCCGGAGTGGTTAACTCCATTCACTTCAATGAAAATGATTTTGGGAATCTTACGGATAATTTCGTGGTGCATGCATCCGGGTTTATTACGATGAAAGAAACAACAAATCTTGTCTTCCGATTGGTAAGTGATGATGGTTCCAAATTGTGGGTCGACAACAAGCTGGTTGTGGACAATGGTGGTAATCATGGTCTTGATCCGCGGGACGGTGAAATAATCTTGAAGGCAGGTAGACATCCATTTCGTATCGAATACTTTCAGGGTGGTGGCGGAAAGGGTCTTTCCTTCCAGTGGCGACCTCATGGGTCGGAAGAATTTGTTGTTGTGCCTCCGGAGTTGTTTTCATTCAGTGGCAAGGATATAAAACGCACGCAGGAAGCTCCGGTCGCGATTAAGAAAGACCTCGTTCCCGGCGATGGTTCAGCACTTGTTGACGTCCATCCTGGATTTACACTTACGCAGGCACGTCCGGCGGACTTCAAACCTAAAGTTGGGGGGATGGATTTTCTCTCGGACGGAAGACTTGTTGTGAGTACCTGGGACTCTCTTGGTTCTGTGTTTCTTCTTGATGGCGTCTCTCAAGGTCCTGACAAGGTCAAAGTAAAGCGTATTGCATTCGGGCTTGCAGAGCCACTGGGTGTGAAGGTGGTTGATGATGAAATTTACGTTATGCAAAAACAGGAACTCACCAGACTCATCGACCACGATGGCGACGACGTAATTGATGAATACCAAACGATATGCAATGGTTGGCGTGTATCCGCGAACTTCCATGAATTTGCTTTTGGTTTGCTTTACAAGGACGGGTATTTCTACTGTACATTGGCCACTGCAATCAACCCGGGCGGTGCAAGCACAAAACCCCAGATTCCGGACAGAGGCAAGGTGGTGAAGATTTCAAAGGATGACGGGTCCTTCTCATTTGTGGCAAGCGGATTAAGAACTCCGAATGGAATTGGGTTCGGAGTTGATAATGAAATTTATATTGCAGACAATCAGGGTGACTGGTTGCCTGCAAGCAAAATAATTCACCTTCAGGAAGGTGCATGGTACGGTTCGCGCTCGGTCGACTTCGAAGGCACGGCTAACGCCACGGAGACGCTACCGGTTGTGTGGCTTCCCCAGGACGAAATTGGTAACTCACCAAGTCAGCCGGCGCGATTGAACGTCGGGCCCTACAAGAATCAAATGATTCACGGTGAAGTTACTCACGGTGGAATCAAACGCGTATTTGCCGAAAGGATCAACGGCCAATATCAGGGGGCCGTTTTTAGATTCACACAAGGTCTCGAGGCCGGAGTTAATCGTATCGTTTGGGGTCCGGACAGCGCGTTGTACATCGGGGGTGTCGGATCTACAGGTAACTGGGGTCACTACGGAAAACTCGATCACGGACTTCAGCGACTGCATTATAACGGAACGCCTGTTTTTGAAATGCTGGCAGTTCGTGCCCAACCCGATGGTATTGAGATTGAATTTACGGAACCGATAGCAAAGGATGCGGTCAGGGCGGCTCACTTTAACATCAGTCAATGGCGGTACATGCCTACAGAAAATTACGGCGGTCCTAAGCTCGACGAGGAACGCTTGCCAGTAAAAAGTATCATAGCATCCGAAGATGGAAAGCGCGTGAAACTTATTTTGAGTAATATGAAAACGCGCCACGTGGTTTATGTGCGGTTGGATAAAGCGAATGTGAAAAGCGCTTCCGGATCGGAACTGTGGTCGACAGAGGCGTGGTATACGATGAATTCAATTCCGGAAAAACAACTTCCATAACGCACGGCGTGGGTGCATGTGTAGACAGACCACCCGAAATGCTTGGATTATTTTGTGTGATGATGAATATCTGCAATGCGAAATTTCCATCGTAATGTGTAAATGCTACTTTTACCAGTCCGGACGTCGCATGGTAAATGCTTCTGTGTAAGGTCCGTATGAATCCGGCTGCCGATCCTTTTTTGATAGACAATCAATCTACTTTGAATATGGAACGTATTTCAATTGTCCGGTTATCCGTCCTTCTTCTTGTTTGTGCATTCGTGTCTGCAAATGCGCAGGAATGGAAACTTGCATCGCCTCGTATCGTCACAACGTGGGGCGATAAAGTTGATCCGCGCAATGTGCACCCGGAATATCCGAGACCACAAATGGTTCGCGACAGATGGTTAAACCTGAATGGCCTCTGGAATTACGCGATCGCACCATCCGAAGCAGTGAAACCCGCTTCCTGGCAGGGTAAGATACTAGTTCCGTTTCCTGTAGAGTCGGCTCTTTCAGGAGTCGGTAAGACACCCGGCAAAGAAAATAAACTTTGGTACAGACGTACCGTTGCAATTCCGTCAGCGATGCGAAAGGGTAAACTTCTGCTCCACTTTGGTGCGGTCGATTGGCGTTGTGAAGTGTTCGTAAACGGGAAAGCGGCTGGCGTTCATGACGGCGGATACGACCCGTTTTATTTTGACATAACAGGCCTGGTCACCAAATCAAGACCACAGGAAATCGTTGTGGCTGCATGGGATCCGACTGACGAAGGGCCGCAGCCACGTGGTAAACAGGTAAAGAAGCCTCAAAGTATCTGGTACACACCGGTAACAGGTATCTGGCAGACGGTGTGGCTGGAATCTGTGCCTGACACATACATCTCGTCGACGCGTCACACAACGGATTTCGATTCTCGAACCCTGCATGTCAGTGCAGTTGTTGAGGGTCAGCGCACGGGTGATCGCTTTCGCGTAACCGTCCTGGATGGTGCAACAAAAATAGGCGAAGCAGAGCAGGAAGGTAACTCACTTTCAATTCCCGTTAAGGATATTGAAATCTGGTCTCCTGACAGGCCCAAACTTTATGATCTGAAACTGAGTGTGATCCGTAAAGGTAAAGTTGTCGACGAGGTCACGGGCTATTTTGCAATGCGCAAAATTTCCATGGCTAAGGATGAAAATGGCGTGCAGCGAATGATGTTGAATGACAAGTTTCTGTTTCAGTTCGGCCCTCTGGATCAGGGGTGGTGGCCTGACGGGTTGTACACTGCGCCGTCAGATGAAGCGCTTCAATTTGATATCATAAAAACAAAAGAGATGGGTTTCAACATGATCCGGAAACATGTTAAGGTTGAACCCGCGCGTTGGTACTATCACTGTGACAAATTGGGAATGCTGGTATGGCAGGACATGCCCAGCGGCGACATGGGTAACCACTGGGATAGCCGCCCCGGTGTGGTCGGCGTTGCGACTTCGAAAGACCGCACTGCCGAATCGGAATCGATTTTCCGTAAGGAGTGGCGTGCGATTATGAGCGCGAATTACAACTTCCCGTCAATTGTCGTGTGGGTTCCTTTCAACGAGGCATGGGGTCAATTCAAAACAAAAGAGATTGTTGATTTTACCAGGGAAATTGACTCAACACGTCTCGTGAATGAGGCCAGCGGCGGAAACTTCCACTACGCCGGCGATATTCTCGACATACATAATTATCCGGCACCGGTGATGCCCGATCCTGTGTTCTTTGGCGAAAAGCAAATCCTGGTTCTTGGCGAATACGGTGGCCTTGGTTTGCCAATTGAAGGACACACCTGGCAAACGAAGGACAATTGGGGGTATCAATCTTTTACGTCTGTTGAAGATTTACAAAAGCGTTATGAGCGTTTTATTGCCGACATGCAGGTATTGATCCGCGATGGCCTTTCGGCCGCGGTCTACACCCAAACTACTGACGTTGAAATTGAAACAAATGGCTTAATGACGTACGATCGTAAGGTGATTAAGATGCCTACAGAAGACCTGAAAAGGGCGCACGCGCCATTGTATAAGATTTCAGTACCTTCTAAGTGACGGTGGTGGCCGTCAGCAGGTTCGGGAACCGTGCCCGAAACGAAGCTGGATTAAATTTTTTATTGTATCATTGACAAAAATTTTGAGCGGTCACCTTACATCATGACATCTGTGTATTCTGAGGTTCATGAAAAGTTTATAAGTCTTTTTAATTCTGAGCCGGTGATCGTTCGTTCTCCTGGACGTATCAACCTCATTGGCGAACACACTGACTATAACGGTGGATTTGTTATGCCGGCAGCGATCAATTACGATACGGTATTCGCAGTTGCTCCGGCAAATGATGGAGTTGCGGAAATATACTCGGTCAAATACAACGAGCGCTTTGCAGTGAACACCGTGGAGGTCGCTCCGGTTGAAAAACCGAAATGGGCGAACTACCTGATCGGGGTGATCAAACAACTTCAACTTCGGGGGTTTCGGGTGGCACCTTTCAAATGCGTCTTTGGTGGAAATGTACCATTAGGCGCTGGGTTGTCGTCCTCGGCATCGGTTGAGTGTGGATTTATTTTTGCCCTCAACGAACTAAATCGTCTTGAACTTCCCCGCATCGAAATGATTCACATTGCGCAATGGGCAGAACACAATTTCGCCGGTGTGAAATGTGGTATCATGGATCAGTTTGCGAGCATGATGGGCAAGAAAGACCATGTTATCGTTCTGGATTGCCGTTCTCTTGAGTTTCGCTATTCCCCGCTTCGACTTCCGGACCACGAGATCGTTCTGTGTGATACGAATGTGAAGCACTCCCTCGTTGATTCGGAATATAATCAGCGTCGGCTTGAATGTGAGGCCGGGGTTGCCTTGCTAAAGAAACACTATCCGGAAGTAACAACACTTCGCGATGCTTCGGAAGATATGTTGCGGCGTCATGCGAATGAATTCCCGCATAAGGTTTTTGACCGGTGCCTCTATGTTGTTCAGGAGATACGGCGTGTGGAGGAGGCTGCCTCAGATCTGGCCGCAGATCGACTTAATGCATTTGGTGAGAAGATGTACCAGACGCACGAAGGACTTTCACGTCTTTATGAAGTGAGTTGCGAAGAACTTGATTTCCTCGTGAACGAGGCGAAATCATTTCAGGTTGTCGGATCAAGAATGATGGGTGGCGGATTTGGTGGCTGTACGATCAATATCATTCACCACCGCGACACACACCGCTTCATTGAAGCAGCAGGTGCTGCATATAAACAGAAATTTGGAATAGACATGGGGAGCTATGTCGTTAGCCTGGAAGACGGGACGAGCACAATCAAGACAAGCCACGAATATTTGAATTGAAAAAATAAAATCTATTAAGCTTTGAAGAAGATACTAGTAACAGGAGGAACGGGATATATAGGATCCCACACGGTAGTTGAACTTGTACGTGAGGGTTTTGAAGTTGTCATCGTGGACGATTTGTCGAATTCCCAGATAGAAGTGCTGGATGGAATTGAAAAAATATGCGGCAAGAGGCCGGAGCTTCATACGTTTGATTTGTGTAATGAAGGCGAGCTGACTAAGTTCTTTGACAAACATCCAGATATCCAGGGCATAATTCACTTCGCAGCCAGCAAGGCTGTTGGCGAATCCGTTGAAAAACCGTTGCATTACTATCGGAACAATCTTTTCTCTCTCGTGTTTTTGCTCGAGGCAATGAAGCGGTTGAATATTTCTGATATCGTGTTTTCGTCATCGTGCACGGTGTATGGCCAGCCTGAGGTATTACCTGTTACGGAAACAACGCCGTTTAAACCGGCAGAGTCACCATATGGAAATACGAAGCAGATCTGTGAGGAGATATTGCGCGATACGTGTAGGGCGAATCCGCAAATCAATGTGATTTCTTTGCGTTACTTCAATCCGGTAGGCGCGCATGAATCGGCCCTGATCGGTGAACTTCCGATTGGTCCGCCAAACAATCTTGTTCCTTTCATTACGCAGACAGCGGCTGGAATCAGAAAAGAATTGCTTGTCTTTGGCAACGATTATGATACACCAGATGGTTCTGCAATTCGTGATTACATTCACGTGGTGGATCTTGCCGTCGCTCACGTTGCGGCAGTAAAACGACTTGTTAACAAGAAGCAAAAAAGTAATTTCGAATTCTATAATCTCGGCACTGGCAACGGCCTGAGTGTTCTTGAAATCATCCGGGTTTTTGAAGAAGTAAATGGAGTGAAGGTAAACTACCGGATTGTCGACAGGAGACCTGGTGACGTTGAAAAGATTTACGCCGACACCAACCTTGCCAATCGTGAGCTTGGTTGGAAGACGACTCGTACGGCTGAAGATATGATG
>JAEZDW010000379.1 GCA_023417955.1 Bacteroidota bacterium | reverse complement strand
GCGCTGAGGTTCGCGGAGAATTTTTTTGGATTGCAGGGCTTATCTGGCAGAGGATGAGGTTTCTCTTATCGCGCTCAAAATTTCGATCACTTATCCGTGCGGCAGTCCTGTTTCGAGGTAAGCGGCGGCGCAGGTAGTTGAACAACAACCTTGTTTCCCCGTGCCGTGAGTTTCGGTGTGAGGGTGAGAAAAATGCTCAATCACTGTCGGTGAGGACTGCCAATCCAAGTTTTTCCCTGCGAAGCCCTGCGCTTCCGCGCCACTGCGTTGATGGTATTTCCAGCGACACCGCTTCCTCTGTGGACCCCTTCAACCAGTTACGAAACGGATTTCGTGAAATACTACCCGATTTTCTTAATTTCGCGACCAAATCAAGTTTCACTAATATCGAAGCAACGAAATGAGCAACAAACCGATTTCCGCCTTTTTGGAAAAACACTACCTGCACTTCAACGCTGCTGCGCTTGTCGATGCGGCAAAAGGGTATAAGAAACACGTCGAGTCGGGCAAGAAGATGATGGTCACCCTCGCGGGAGCAATGAGCACCGGTGAATTGGGAATCAGCTTTGCCGAGATGATCCGGAAAGACAAGGTTCACATTATTTCCTGCACCGGCGCCAACCTCGAGGAAGATATCATGAACCTCGTCGCTCATTCTCACTATAAAAGAATTCCCAATTACCGCGACCTGACACCGGAGCAGGAGTGGGACCTTCTGCAAAACCACCTCAACAGGGTGACGGATACCTGTATTCCTGAGGAGGAAGCATTCCGCAGACTGCAGGAGCATTTGTTCAAGGTATGGAAAGATGCGGAAGACAAAGGCGAAAGACTGTTCCCGCATGAATTCATGTTCCGCCTCCTGAACAGCGGCGTCCTTGAACAGTATTACGAAATAGATCCTGCCAACAGCTGGATGATCGCCGCCGCAAAAAAGAATATCCCCATGGTAGTTCCCGGCTGGGAGGACAGCACGATGGGGAACATCTTCGCTTCTTACTGTATTACCGGCGAACTCAAAGCGTCGACTATGAAGTCAGGTATTGAATATATGACCTGGCTTGCCGACTGGTATACGCAAAACGCCGGCGAACATGGAATTGGTTTCTTCCAGATTGGTGGTGGTATCGCCGGAGATTTCCCGATCTGTGTTGTGCCAATGCTGCATCAGGATCTTGGACGCGATGGCGTTCCGTTCTGGAGCTACTTCTGCCAGATCAGTGACTCTACAACCAGTTATGGATCGTATTCGGGAGCGGTGCCAAACGAAAAAATCACGTGGGGCAAACTCAACATAGATACACCCAAGTACATCGTAGAATCTGACGCAACGATCGTCGCGCCGTTGATCTTCGCATACGTACTTGAATGGTAAGTATCTTCGGATAAAAAGACCGGCTCTTTTAAAACAGGGCAAACCCTTGCAACATGCATTCTATTCACCAATGAATCTTGATCTTCAGCTTCGCGAAGAAGTACAAAAGGCAGCAGCGCATCTTTTTGGTCAGGCGCCCGACGGCCTCCAGATACAACCGACCAACCAGGAGTTTGAAGGGTCTCACACATTGGTGTGCTTTCCTTTAACGCGGCTTTCAAGGAAGAGTCCGGAAGAAACCGCACGCCTTGTCGGGGAGCATTTGCAGGAGCACAGCAGCCTTGTCAATCGTTTCAATGTGGTCAAGGGTTTTCTTAACCTCGTGCTTCACGACCACGTTTGGGTCTCGCTTTTCAGCTCAATCGCGAATCGCAGTGACTTCGGCCAACTTCCGTCGAACGGCGAGGAAGTCATGATCGAATATTCCTCACCGAATACGAACAAGCCGCTCCACCTTGGACACCTGCGTAACAACTTCCTTGGGTGGAGTGTAAGTGAAATCTTTAAGGCCAACGGATACACGGTCCACAAGGTGCAGATCATCAACGACCGGGGTATACACATCTGTAAGTCGATGGCCGCATGGAAGCTTTATGGTGACGGTGAAACGCCGGATACCACCATGATAAAAGGTGACCATCTCGTTGGGAAGTATTATGTCGAGTTTGACAAGGCCTACAAGGCACAGGTGAAAGCACTGGTGGAGAAGGGAATGTCGCAGGAGGAGGCAGAGAAGGAGGCACCGGTGATGAAATACGCGCAGGAACTTCTTCGTAAGTGGGAACAAAAAGATCCGGAGACGGTTGAGTTATGGCGAATGATGAACGAGTGGGTTTACGCCGGATTCGCTGAGACTTACAAGAGAATGGGCGTCGACTTTGACAAACTCTATTACGAATCAGATACATACCTTCTTGGCAAGGAAGAAGTAACAAAGGGTCTTGAGAAGGGGGTCTTTTACAAGAAAGAAGATGGATCGGTCTGGGTTGACCTCACCGCTGAGGGACTCGATCACAAAGTATTGCTGCGCGCCGATGGAACATCAGTTTACATGACGCAGGACATAGGAACTGCGATACTCAGGTTCCGCGATTTCCCGCGTATCAAAGGTCAGGTGTACACAGTAGGCAATGAGCAGGAGTACCACTTCAAAGTTTTGTTTCTCATCCTTGGTAAACTGGGTTACGACTGGGCGCAGCGTTGTTACCACCTCTCATATGGGATGGTAGACTTACCCAGTGGAAAAATGAAGAGTCGCGAAGGTACCGTTGTTGACGCTGACGATTTGATGGCGGAGATGCATAGCGAAGCGGAAAAACAAACACGCGAACTCGGCAAACTGGACGATATGACTGGTGACGAAGCACGCCGCCTGTTCGAAATGATCGGCATGGGTGCGCTCAAGTTTTTCCTGCTCAAAGTTGATCCGAAAAAGCGCATGCTGTTTGATCCCAATGAGTCGATTCAACTGCAGGGTTTCACAGGTCCTTTCATTCAATACACCCACGCTCGTATCCGCGCAATTATGCGCAAGGCAACAGAGGCCGGCATATCGTGGAGCCGGGATTCATTTCACACGGTAAGTCAGCTTGAGGCCGCCGAGCGTGATGGTGTGTTTCTGCTGAGCAGGTATGAATCAAAACTTGCTGAAGCTGTCAAAGAGTACTCTCCGGCTGTGGTCGCAAATTATGCTTACGAACTTGCGAAATCGTATAATCAGTTCTATCAGTCGATACCGATTTTCGCGGAGAGCGACCGTGATAAACTGGCATTTCGCATTGCCTTCACTGAAGCGGTTGGTAATGTGCTAAAAAAGGCCATGGCATTACTCGGAATCGAGGTTCCCGAGCGTATGTGATGCCGCCTGGATTCGGGTAGCCCCGCTTTACAGAAAACCGGTGCGAAAATCAGAACATTTTTCGTTACTTGATGTTATTCGATTAACCCCGAACTAAATATGAAAGCATTAATATCAGCCCTATTGCTTATGATCGCTACCAATGCCTCGTCGGTTTACGACTTCAAAATGACTTCCCTCGATGGAGAATCAATTGACTTCTCCAAATACAAGGGTAAGACGCTTTTAATTGTAAATGTTGCCTCTAAATGTGGCTATACACCTCAATACAAGGATCTGCAGAAGCTCCACGAGATGTACGGAGAGAAAGTTGTGATCCTCGGGTTCCCTGCAAACAATTTTGGTCAGCAGGAGCCGGGTACCAGCGCCGAAATTGCATCCTTCTGTGAAAAAAACTACGGTGTCTCTTTCCAGATGTTTGAAAAGATTTCCGTGAAAGGTGACGACCAGCATCCACTATACAAGTTCCTGAAAGAAAAGACCGGAGAGGAACCGTCGTGGAATTTTTGCAAATACCTCGTCAAGCCCGACGGAACGATCAAGTTTTATCCTTCGAAAGTCAGTCCGATGGATAAGGAAATTGTAGATGCAATCATTTAGGTATATCGTCGTCGCCATCCTGCTGATGAGTGTTCTGGCTTTCTTTTCCGACTTACTTTTTGCGTCGCGGAAACCACAGCCGGAAGTAGAATCCATTTACGATTTCAAAATGACTTCGCTCGATGGCGACGAGATTGATTTTTCCCGTTATCGCGGAAAATACCTTCTCGTCGTAAACACGGCCTCGAAATGCGGTTATACACCGCAGTATCGTGAATTGCAGGAGCTCCACGAAAAATATGGCGATAGAGTCGTAGTACTGGGTTTCCCGGCAAATAACTTCCTTTGGCAGGAACCGGGTACCAACGATGACATCGCTGCTTTCTGTGAAAAGAACTACGGTGTCACTTTTCAGATGTTCAGCAAAATATCAGTTAAAGGAAGAGAACAGCATCCGTTGTACACGTGGTTGGAAAGCAAAATCAAAAAGTCCCCGCGCTGGAACTTCTGCAAATATGTTATCGACCCGACCGGAATGCCTGTAGCGTTCTATCCTTCCAAGGTTAGTCCGCTTGATCCGGAAATTCTTAAAAAACTTGAATTGATTCCATGATCAGAAAACTCACGCAATATCATCCCATCGCGCTTGACCTTGCGCTGCTCGTAGCCAGAGTTGGTTTCTCCGCGGGGATGTTAACCCACGGCTGGCCCAAGCTCGTAAACTTTTCAGAACGCGCTTCGCGGTTTGCTGACCCGTTCGGGCTTGGTTCAACGATTTCGCTTGGCATGGCCGTATTCGCGGAGTTCTTCTGTTCAATATTGCTACTAGTCGGCCTGTACACACGTATCGCACTAATTCCATTGATCATTCTATCGACCACCATCGTCTTTGTCATTCATGGTGCAGACCCCTTTGGCAGAAAAGAATCAGCGGTACTTTACCTTGTTGCATTTGTAGCTCTCTTCTTTACCGGGCCCGGAAAATATTCCATAGATGGAATCAGGAAGTAGCTTATTTTCAGGGTTGAAATGAAAGCCTGGCTCGAAGCATTCCGTCTCAGAACATTGCCCCTCGCACTTTCCTCGATAGCCATGGGAGGATTCCTGGCCGCAGGAAAGGGTGTATTCAGGTGGAGCATCTTCCTGCTCTGTGTCGCGACCACAATATTTCTGCAGATACTTTCAAACCTCGCAAATGATTACGGCGACTCTGTCCACGGAGCTGACAGTACTGATCGCAAAGGTCCCAGCAGGGCTGTGCAGTCCGGGACAATTTCAGCGGGAGCTATGAAACGCGCCATCGTCATTTTCTCGGCCCTTAGTTTTGCTACTGGGATTTCCCTACTGCTCGTCGCATTTGGTACAAACTGGAAGGCAATCTTTTTTTTCCTGATTCTCGGTTTGCTAAGCATTGCCGCCGCCATTGGGTACACTGTTGGAAAGAAACCGTATGGATATGCAGGACTGGGTGATATTTCGGTGTTTATCTTTTTCGGAATTGTTGGTGTGCTCGGTTCATATTACCTCTTCGCCCGGCAATTGGACAGCATCCTTTTGCTCCCGGCTATAAGTTGCGGCTTGTTCTCCGTCGGTGTGCTTAACATCAACAATATGCGTGATGTTCATTCAGATATCAAAGCCGGAAAGTTTTCGGTTCCTGTTCGAATAGGTTCAAAGAATGCACGCATCTACCATTGGCTTCTGCTTGCCGGAGGACTTGTTGCAGGGACTGCTTATGTCGTATTACGCGATGGCTCCGCCTGGCAATGGTTGTTTCTGCTTACTGTACCGCTCTTTTTATGGAACGGAATTTCTATTACCCGCCGTGAGCCGGAACAGCTGGATCCCTTCCTGAAACAAATGGCACTGTCGACGCTCGCTTTTGTGTTTCTCTTTGGCCTCGGACAATTACTGAGCTGATTTCAAACGAAACCAGCTGTTCCTGTGTCTATACTATTGAATGCAACATGCAACCTAGAGGTGCGTTTTTTAAACAGGTGGCATTGTTTTATTCGGCTTTTTAAGGATCTAACTTGATTGATAATGAAGAAGTTTGCTGTTTTTGTGCTGATTGTTGCCGGGTTTGCTTCGTGCCAGCCCGAACCGGATACCCTCAAACTGCTGGATCAGTTTGTCGTATCCACGAACTATGATCCCGCTGTTAATTTTTCATCTTACGCTACTTATGCGATGCCGACCGATACCATCGGCTTCGTTTCAAACCGTACAACGGACACATTACTGACCCACGCCAAGAGCACGCTGGTAAGGCCGATCCTGCAGCAGGTGCAGAGTAACATGAACGCCCGGGGTTACGGCCGGGTAGGCAAAAAAGAAAATCCGGATTTGGTTGTAAACGTCCTGATTGCGAATGATATCAACTTCTTTCAACAGGTCGTCTATCCGGGGAATTACTATCCTTATTATTCCGGCTACTATGGCTATGGCGGATATTACTACAACTATCCCATAGTTCAGACTTACGCAAGTAACACGGGTGCGCTTGTAATTGAAATCGTGGATATGGTTAACAGAACCCCGGACAATAAAGTAAAGGTGATCTGGACCGCGTATATGGGCGATTTGATCAGCACCGTCGATCGCGAGCAGCAATCAAAAGACGGTATCAATCAGGCCTTTGACCAGTCCCCTTACATTAAAGCAGAATGACGACGAAGAAGATATTTATATTGTTTTGTTTCCTTTCGGCGGCGACGCTGGTGTCGGCGCAGGAGAACTATTTCTATCTCGCCTGGAATTATCAGGTGCCTCTTTCAAATACGGACTGGCTGGATAGTTCCAGCCCGCATGGTGGTAAGGTAGGTTACCGGTTTTTCATCCATGAGAAGCGCATCTCTCTGGGCGTTGATGTAAACTGGACGACGTTCGATCAATATGAAGAAACGCGGACGTTTCAACAGGAGAGCGGCGCTATTACCACAGATTATTACAAATACATCTATCAGTACGGCGCGGTGATCAGTGGCCAGTACTATTTTCCGGTGGGCGAAAGCGAGATAATATTTCCCTACGCGGGATTGGGTCTTGGAGCCAATTATAACGACTATACGCTGTACTATAATATTTACGATGAAAGCTATGCCGGATGGGGATTCGTCGCGCGGCCGGAGGCTGGCGTTGTAGTTCGTTTCGGGAAATATCGTTCACTCGGTGCCATTGCAGGTGTTCATTTTGACTATTCAACCAACAAAAACGACAATTTTGACTACAACGGATTCAATGCCGTGGGATTCAAGCTCGGCGTGATGATGATGAGCCGCTGATGCACTCGTCGGCCGGCCTGCTACTCGCCGGTTTGTTCAATAGTGATTTTGAAATCTGCTGTTATCTTTGCACCCATGTCGCAGCAGATTCTAATACTGGATTTTGGTTCCCAGTACACACAATTGATCGCACGCAGGGTTAGGGAATTGAACGTTTATTGTGAAATCCACCCTTTTAACAAGATTCCAACGATAACGCCCGAGGTCCGCGGCGTGATTTTATCGGGAAGCCCGTGTTCAGTAAGGGAAGCTGGTGCACCCGATGTCGATCTCAACGTTTTCGGCGACCTGCCCGTATTGGGCGTGTGCTATGGTGCTCAGCTGATTGCGCACAAGAGCGGTGGCAAGGTATTGCCATCCGAAATCAGGGAGTATGGTCGCGCCCGCCTCTCAAAGGTTGATCATCACAGCCCTCTGCTCAAAGAAATTTCGCTCGACACCCAGGTATGGATGTCGCATTCAGATACGATTTCATCCGTACCCGAGCAGTTTGACGTTATCGCCGGAACTTCATCGGTGCCGGTAGCCGCATACCAGGTGAAGGATACAAACGTATACGGCATTCAGTTCCACCCTGAAGTTACCCACACCGTCGAGGGCAAAAACCTCCTTCGGAATTTCGTGGTGCATATCTGCAATTGCGTGCAGGACTGGACTCCCGACCAGTTTGTTGAATCAACAGTCGCGGATCTTAAGCAGAAGCTGGGGAACGATCAGGTAGTCATGGCGTTGTCGGGCGGAGTTGACTCCACAGTGGCTGCTACGCTTATTCACCGGGCAATTGGCAAAAATCTACACTGCATTTTTGTCGACAATGGTCTGCTTCGAAAAGGCGAGTTTGAACAGGTGCTGGACTCGTACAAGCACATGGGCCTTAATATTAAGGGTGTGGACGCCCGTGATCAGTTCTATAAGGCGTTGAGCGGTCTTACCGATCCCGAGGCAAAACGCAAGGCTATCGGCCGCACGTTTATCGATGTATTCGACCAGGAAGCTCATAAGATTACCAATGTAAAATGGCTCGGGCAGGGAACAATTTATCCCGATGTCATCGAATCAGTCAGCGTAAAAGGTCCTTCCGCCACAATAAAATCGCACCACAACGTTGGAGGTTTACCGGCGACGATGAAACTTAAAGTAGTCGAGCCGCTCAACACGTTATTTAAGGATGAAGTGCGCGAAGTAGGTCGTAGCCTTGAAATCGACCCCACTATTTTGGGACGTCATCCGTTTCCCGGGCCGGGTCTCGGAATTCGTATCCTGGGTGACATTACGGCGGAAAAGGTGCAGACCCTCCAGGAGGTTGACAGCATCTTTATCAATGGATTGAAAGAGCACGGTCTTTACGACAAGGTTTGGCAGGCCGGCGCAATGTTGTTGCCGGTACAGTCAGTAGGGGTGATGGGCGACGAACGCACCTACGAACGCGTTGTTAGCCTGCGGGCTGTGACAAGTACCGATGGCATGACGGCTGACTGGGCGCATCTGCCTTATGAGTTTCTCGCAACCGTCTCCAGTGATATCATCAATAAGGTCAAAGGTGTGAACCGGGTCGTGTACGACATCAGTTCGAAACCTCCCGCTACAATTGAATGGGAGTAAGCGAACTCCCTTTTTGGTTTGGTGTTAATTATTAATGGCTTAGATAATTTCAGTATGCTAAGACTAATTTTTGCCGGCACGTTAGTATTTCTCAGCTCTTGCGTTGTTGCACAGGTAGACTACAAAAGTCAGTACAGCAACGCCAAACAATTGTTTCGCGAGGGCAAGTACAACCTTGCTATGGAAACGTTCAAGCCGCTGATTCCCTATGATCAGAATAATCCGTTCTCTGAATACGCGAGCTTTTACTATGCTGTAGCCGCCTATCATCAGGGCTACCGGACCGTCGCGAAAGATCAGTTTAATCATATCAAGTCCGTATATCCCAAATGGGATAAGCTTAATGAGGTGAACTTCTGGCTTGCGAAAATTCACGCCGACAACGGTGATTATTTCCAGGCGTGGAAAACATTTGCAACTATTGATGACAGAAAGTTTCAGAAGGACATCGATGCTGTAAAGAAACAGGCGCTGACAAAGATTGATGATGTTGAAACATTGCGGATGATGAACGAGGAGCATCCCAAGGATGAAACCATTGCACGCCGCCTTGCACACATTCTGGCTGCTGATCTTAATGATCCCGCTAACAAGGCATTGCTCGAAAATCTTATCTCTTCGTTTCGCCTTAAGCGCGCAGAGTTTATTCCGGAGGCTCCGAAATCCTTTAAGAAGGAACAGTATGCCGTTTCCGTCGTCATGCCGTTTATGGTGAGAACGCTTGAGCCAACAACGAGCCGAAAAAGAAATCAGATCGTGCTCGATTTTTACGAAGGCATGCAACAGGCTGTTGATACCCTGAAGCAGTCAGGCGTTAACATCAGCCTTCGTGCGTATGACACTGAAAGAACGTTACCTGCAATTAATCGCATTCTTGAAACCGAAGAACTAAAAAACACCGATCTTATTATTGGTCCGTTCTTCCAGGAAGAAAGTAAACCTCTTCTCGATTTCGCGCTCACAAATAAGGTAAACGTTATTAATCCTTTTGCAGTCAACCGTGAGTTGACGCAAAACAATCCGTACAGTTACCTGTTCCAGCCCTCAATAGAAACACTGGGGCGGGCTTCAGGTGAATTTCTGGCTGGCTACGCGACGCGGAAGAACTGCATGGTTATTTATGGAACTACGCGACGTGATTCGGTTGTAGCGGAAACATTCATGAACGCTGCCAGAGAGAAGGGCTTGCAGATCGTTGGTTCCTATGCGATCTCGCGTGAGAATGTCAGAAACATTTTGCCGATGCTTACAACTGCTACGGAGTATGACGATTTCAAGAACCCGAAAGAATTTACACTGAAGAAAGACAGCCTGGGAAGCATATTCGTCGCCTCCGACGATCCGTTGATTTATGCGAAGGTGATCAGTGCCATTGAAACCCGTGGCGATGGCATTGTCGTGCTTGGCAGCGAATCGTGGCTTGAAAACACGATTGTTGACTTTGAAAAATATCAGACACTTCCCATTGTCCTGGCTGCCCCAAATTTTGTATCACACGATGATGCTGACTTGCAGTCATTCGTTAAGAAATACATCTCAAAACATGGTCGCGTCCCTTCGCAGCACGCGCAACTCGGGTATGAAATCATGATGGTAACGGGACGCCTGCTGCACGAGCATGGCGTTTATTTTCAGGATGCTTTAAACAAACGCGACTTTGTTCCGGGCATCTTGTTCCAGGGTTACAATTTTCAGAATACGCGAGACAATCACTTCATTCCTTTCATTCGGTACAGGGATGGAGGAATGAAAGTCATCCAACAATAGACACACTATGTCACTTTC
The DNA here is from genome assembly GCA_023417955.1 of Bacteroidota bacterium. GTDB lineage: Bacteria > Bacteroidota > Bacteroidia > Cytophagales > Cyclobacteriaceae > Ohtaekwangia. The sequence continues at coordinate 1,757 of JAEZDW010000379.1, read as the reverse complement.
GAAAAGTGCCTCTCTCTTCGAGAAGGCAAAACAATTTATTCCCGGCGGTGTGAATTCACCCGTTCGCGCTTTCAGAGCAGTGGGAGGAAGTCCGGTTTTTATGAAGAGCGCAAAAGGCGCTTACCTTTTCGATGAAGACGGCAATCGCTATGTTGATCTTATCAATTCGTGGGGGCCGATGATCTTCGGTCATGCATTTGAGCCTGTAGAAGATGCCGTTCGCGATGCGCTTGTGAATTCGTCTTCGTTCGGCGCACCAACGGCACGCGAAGTTGTCATGGCTGAGCTAATCACGCAGATGGTGCCCTCTGTTGAGAAAGTGCGGATGGTAAATTCAGGTACCGAGGCGACCATGTCAGCTGTACGCGTAGCCAGAGGGTTTACCGGTCGCGACAAGATCATAAAAATGGAAGGCTGCTACCACGGTCATGGCGACAGTTTTCTTATTGCAGCAGGAAGCGGTGCGTTGACCATGGGAACACCCGATAGCCCGGGCGTTACAAAGGGTACGGCACGTGATACGATCATCGTTCCCTTCAACTCCCTTGAGGCGGTGGAGAATGCCCTCGAACAAAACAAAGGTCAGGTTGCCGCATTGATACTTGAACCCGTTGTGGGTAATATGGGATGTGTGCCTCCGCTTCCCGGATACCTTGAAGGCCTTCGCAAGATATGCACCGACAAGGGTGTTGTATTGATCTTTGACGAAGTGATGACCGGTTTCCGCCTGGCCCCAGGAGGCGCACAGGAATATTACAACGTGAAACCTGACATGACGACACTGGGCAAAATCATAGGTGGCGGGCTTCCGGTGGGTGCATACGGAGGCAGACGCGATATCATGGATGTGGTCTCACCTGCAGGTCCTGTGTATCAGGCTGGCACCCTTTCGGGGAATCCGCTGGCGATGGCCGCGGGAATGGCAATGCTGCGGGCGCTGCAGGCGAATACCAATGTCTATGCTGAACTGGACCAGCGAACACAAGCGTTGGCAGATGGTCTGCAGAAACAATGGAGGGACGCGGGCTTTTCATGGACGATCAATCGCGTTGGATCAATGTTTACACTTTTCTTTACCGATGAGGCCGTGACCAACTTCGATTCGGCCAGGAAAGCCGATACAAGCATGTTCGCGCGTTATTTCCAGGCCATGCTCCGCCGCGGAATTTATCTTGCACCCTCACAATTCGAGGCTATGTTTATCTCCGCAGCAATCACTCCGACAGTTGTCGATGAGATACTGGAGGCGAACCGGAACGCAATCGCAGAGGTCGTGCAATAGCCATTTTCAGCGCAGAACGCAGCAGCAATCGACGCAACCATACACGGAAGCACGGGTGTATGATTTCGCCTCAGATTGGGGTTTCTTTATGTTTTCTAATATTGCTAACTTTTCAGCTGCGAGTCTTCTTACAGACCTACTTTTTAATTCATGAAAAAACGCGCAATTCAGTACGCCGTGCTCTTCCTGTCAACAGGAATTATTCTCACCGCTTTAATCGGATACGTCGAAAAAAAGACGATCCTGACGTACGAACAAAACCTCCCCTATATTTCACTGGGGGAAACTGTTAAAAACAGAACCATTCGAGCACAGCTTGCGATGGAAGAAATCGCTAATGGCGATCCGTCTGTTAACTTCGACAACGACGTTCTTCCGCACCTTTCGTCGTCTCTCGCCCTCCTTAAGGACGCCTATGACGGAAAGACCAACGAACTCGGTTCTTTCTCCCGCGATGAGGAGGACATGCGTGTAC
>JAEZDW010000375.1 GCA_023417955.1 Bacteroidota bacterium | reverse complement strand
ATATTACAGTGTATGCACTTTTTGTTCCCGCAGGAGCATGGTATTTGTGGGCGCTGTTGCCGATTCAGTTCCTTATGAGTCCGATTCACGGAGCAATAATTAACTGGTTTGCGCACAAATATGGCTACCGCAATTTCGAAGTAGGGGACACTTCCAAGAACTTCCTCCCTGTAGATTTTCTCATGATGGGCGAAAGCTATCATAACAACCACCACAAACATGGATCACGGGCGAATTTTGGGGGAATCCGCTGGCATGAGATCGACCCCACTTATCAGGTGATCCGCGTCCTCGACAAGTTGAATATCATTCAGATTGCCAGGCGAAAGGAAATCAAGATAGAACCCGTGCAGAAAGCAGCATAAAAGTTTTCAAAGACCCCGGAATTTCCACCGGGGTTTTTTGTTTACTTAAAGGATCGCGCAGCTCGTGCCAGGCGGATATCGCAAGCGAGCGAAAAATTGAGTAAATTAGCGTCAACCAACACTTTATCAACTTTTTAGACTTTACATTAACTTTTTAGACCATTGACTTTTCAGGATTTTGGCTTCAATAGCAGCCTTATGGAAGGCCTCTCAGCGATGGGTTACTCCAAACCCACCCCAATTCAGGAGCAGGCTATTCCTGTGATTCAGGCGGGCCACGACGTGGTTGCATGTGCCCAAACGGGTACTGGCAAGACGGCAGCGTATATACTTCCCGTTATTAACAGGATTCCCGATGCCGCGCATCGTCATCTGAACACCCTTGTAATCGCTCCTACCCGCGAACTCGCTCAACAAATAGATCAACAAATTGAAGGGTTCGCTTATTTTTCGGGAATAAGTTCCATTCCTATTTACGGAGGCGGCGATGGTGCAACCTGGGACGTTCAAAAGAAAGCACTCGAACAAGGTGCCGACATTGTGATCGCCACTCCAGGGCGATTAATCGCGCTTTTGGCTGCAGGGACGATTAAGTTTGACCATCTCCAGCATCTTATCCTCGACGAAGCAGACCGGATGCTCGACATGGGTTTTTACGAGGATATAGTCAAGATCATCAATTACCTGCCGAAGGAAAGGCAGACGCTACTGTTCTCAGCAACCATGCCTCCGAAAATCCGGACGCTTGCAAACAAGATATTGAAGGATCCTAAAGAGATTAGCATAGCTATCGCGAAGCCTGCCGCGGGAATAGTTCAGCAGGCATATGTGGTTCATGACTCTCAGAAAGGTGAAGTGCTCAAGCATATCATGAAAACCACACCCTGGAGCAGCATGATCATTTTTGCGTCAACCAAGGAGGTTGTTAAGAAACTTGATGCCGCATTCCGGAGAGGAAATTTGCCGGCCCGCGCTTTCCATTCAGATCTTGAGCAGGCGGAACGTGAAGAGATACTGCGCGCGTTCAAAAACAAGCAGGTTAATATTCTGATTGGGACAGACGTGCTATCTCGTGGCATTGACGTAGAAGGCATCAGCCTTGTAATCAACTTTGACGTTCCACCAGACCCAGAAGACTACGTTCACAGAATTGGTCGAACCGCGCGTGCAGAGACGACAGGGACGGCGGTAACGCTTATTAATGAAAAAGATCAACGGAAGTTTCACTCTATTGAAAGACTGATCGGTTCAACCATAGAGAAAATGCCGTTGCCACCCAACGTTGGAGAAGGCCCCGTCTATCAACCCCAGGCAAAGAGTCAGGGCGGTGGCTTCAGAAACCGTAATAAACGATCATTCAAGAAAGCAAAGCGGACCTGAGTTCGCTATTGTTTTTTTAGTACCGTCAGTACTTCATTTAATTTTAGCAGCGCTTCCACGGGGCTGATCGTATTGATATCGATCTTGCTCAACATTTCTTCCATTGCTTTGTGACGCGGATCTGCTTCAAACAAACTCATTTGTGGAGTTGGTCGGGGCACGTCCTGTAATTTCTGCCGGTTTTCGTTCTTGTGTTTGTCCTTCTCCAGGAAATGAAGAATCTCATTTGCGCGAAACACAACCCGGTTTGGCATCCCGGCAATCTGTGCGACGTGAATACCAAAACTGTGTTCGCTTCCACCCGGCTTTAGCTTCCTCATGAAGATTATCTTATCCCCAACCTCCTTTACGGAAACATTGAAGTTCTTTACACGCGGTAAATCCTCTTCAAGCTGATTCAACTCATGATAGTGCGTCGCGAACAAAGTCTTTGGCTTGAAATCCTTGTGATTATGCAGGTGTTCAACGATCGCCCACGCAATTGATACGCCGTCGTATGTACTCGTTCCGCGGCCAATCTCGTCCATTAGGATCAGACTGCGGTGGCTGAGGTTGTTGAGGATGCTTGCGGTTTCAGTCATTTCAACCATAAATGTCGATTCACCACGCGAAAGGTTGTCTGACGCGCCGACGCGGGTGAAAACCTTGTCAACGATACCGATAGACGCCGCATCTGCCGGAACGAAGCTTCCAATTTGTGCGAGAAGTACAATTAACGCAGTTTGACGCAGTAATGCTGACTTTCCCGCCATATTTGGACCGGTGATAACAAGCACTTGCTGTTTGTCGCTGTCGAGGCAAATATCATTCGGGATGTAGGATTCTCCCGGCGGAAGCTGCCTTTCAATTACGGGGTGACGTCCTGCCTTGATGTCGATAACGAGAGTATCATTAATCTCCGGCTTCACGTACCGGTTGGCACGGGCGACGCAGGCGAATGAAAGCAAACAATCAAGCTGTGCGATCACTTTCGCATTTTGCTGAATCTGCGGAATATATTCTGCGGCCGCATTCACCAATGCCTGGAAGATACGCTGCTCGATGACAACGAGTTTCTCTTCGGCGTGCAGGATCTTTTCTTCGTAAACTTTCAGCTCTTCGGTAATATAGCGCTCCGCGTTCACCAGTGTTTGTTTACGGATCCAGTCGGACGGAACCTTATCTTTGTTTGCGTTACTTACTTCCAGATAATATCCGAACACTTTGTTGTAGGATATCTTCAATGAGCTGATCCCTGTTCTTTCGATTTCCCGTTTTTGAATCTGGAGCAGATAATCTTTGCCGGAATAAGCGATCTTTTGAAGTTCGTCGAGTTCGGCATCAATACCGGGCTTAATCAAATTTCCCTGGTTGGAGAGGATAGACACATCTTCACGAAGTTCGGTCTCAATTTTTGAAACGAGGAACTCACATGGATGAAGTTGATCTGCGAGTTTCTGAAGAACGGGTGAAGGATGCTTCGCCAGAATCGACCGTACGGGTTCGATGCACTTCAATGACTTTTTCAATTGAAGTAGTTCGCGTGGATTAATCCGGTTTACGGCCACCTTTGAAATCAATCGCTCAAGATCTGAGATGTGTTTCAGTGACTCGAGCAGCTCATCCGCAAGTTCTGGCTCTCTGAAGAAAGCATCTACTACTTCAAGACGTTCATCAATTGCGTTTTTATCTTTGAGCGGAAGGATAATCCATTTCCGAAGTTGACGCGAACCCATTGGTGTAACGGTTCGGTCGAGAACATCAATGAGCGGCACTCCACCATCGTGCTGACTGTATACGAGTTCGAGATTTCGAATCGTGAATTTGTCAAGCCAGACAAATTTCTCTTCGTCAATCCGCGAAAGCGATGAAATGTGCGACGTATCCTTATGCTCTGTTTCTTCGAGGTAGTGAATAATGGCACCGCCAGCAATGATGGCTTCACCAAGATCTTCAATCCCGAAGCCCTTTAGTGTAGTTGTCTTGAATTGATTGATCAGCCGGTCGTACGCGAAATCGAAACCATACACCCACTCATCCAACGCATAGGTGCTGTACTCATTAGCGAATATTTTTCCAAAAGTATCGCGCGATGCCTTACTGTAAATTACTTCGGAAGGCGAAAACCCCTGGATCAGTTTAAGGATATAACTTTCCTGCCCCTGCGCCGCGTAGAATTCCCCGGTTGATACATCAAGGAAGGCAACACCCCATGAATTCTTTCCGGCGAAGATGCTTGCGAGAAAGTTGTTTTGCTTTTTCTCAAGTACGTTGTCATTGAACGACAACCCGGGTGTCACAAGCTCGGTAACGCCTCGTTTTACGATCCCCTTAACAAACTTTGGATCTTCAAGCTGGTCGCAAATCGCCACACGGTGTCCCGCACGTACTAATTTTGGCAGGTATGTGTCGAGCGAATGATGTGGGAACCCCGCCAGTTCGATTTCAGACGCCGATCCGCTTCCGCGCTTTGTCAGCACGATGTCAAGCACCTTGCTCGCGGCAACCGCGTCTTTCCCAAAAGTTTCATAAAAATCTCCAACCCTGAAAAGCAGGAGTGCACCGGGGTATTTCGCCTTGATGGCGTTATACTGTTTCATCAACAGGGTCTCGGTGGTCGTCTTCGCTTCAGCCATAATCAACAAATATAAAAACTCTACCGTGCTCCGGGCAGGTCGCAACAAAGGAAAAAATCAAACAATGATGAAGGCATTTTTCATGGGTTTTTTGGACGTTCGGTAGGTCGCACAAAATATTTTCACACAGAATACACGGAAAACACAGAGAAGGCACGGAACCTTCTAATTCTGTAATTTTTCTGTGCTTTCTGTGAGGTTTATTAATCTTATGTTTGCGCCATGAAAAAGCTCAAGCTCGAAGAATTGGGTCGAATCTCAGCTGAGGAGTACAAGGAAGTGGGCAAGATTCCGGTTGTCATCATTCTGGACAACGTACGCAGTCTCCACAACGTCGGTTCTGCCTTTCGTACTGCTGACGCCTTTCGGGTTGAGAAAATTTACCTGACGGGCATAACCGGCACTCCGCCGAATCGCGAAATTCAGAAAACTGCCCTTGGGGCTACAGAGTCCGTGCCATGGGAATACGTCTCAACCCCGGAAGAGCTGGCCGCGAAACTGAAGCGGGAAGGTTATGTGATTGCCGCCATCGAACAAACTGACGAAAGTACACCCTTAAATACATTCTCGCCGGAGCCTGGAAAACACTATGCGCTTGTCTTTGGCAACGAAGTCAATGGAGTCAGTGAACCGGTGATTGATCTTTCCGATATGGCTATTGAAATCCCCCAAAGGGGATCGAAACATTCACTGAATGTATCAGTGTGCCTGGGCATTGTTGTGTGGCACTTTTTCAATCAGGAGGGACTGAATGTATAATTCGCGTGTCTCTCGGAAAAAATTACAACCTTTGCAGCAAAAATAAAACAACGTGTCAGACCGGTATAACAAGCGCGGCGTATCTGCTTCCAAGGAAGATGTGCATCAGGCAATAAGCAACATCGACAAGGGGCTTTTTCCCAGGGCATTCTGCAAAATTGTTCCTGATCATCTTACTGGCGATCCCGAATATTGTATCATAATGCACGCCGACGGTGCAGGTACGAAGTCGTCACTTGCCTATCTGTACTGGCGCGAAACCGGCGACCTGTCCGTTTGGAAAGGAATCGCGCAGGATGCGATTATCATGAATGTTGACGACCTGCTCTGTGTAGGCGCTACCGGAAACATTTTGCTTTCCTCAACCATCGGCAGAAACAAGAACCTGATTCCCGGCGAGGTAATCGCAGCGCTGATCAATGGCACGGAGGAGGTGCTGGAGATGTTGCGCAGCCATGGGCTGAACATCACAAGCACAGGAGGCGAAACTGCTGACGTTGGCGACCTTGTCAAAACAGTAATTGTTGACAGCACGGTAGTTACCAGGATGAAACGCGCCGATGTCATCGACAACAGCAGGATCAGTGCCGGCGACGTAATCGTTGGGTTGGCCTCTTATGGAAAGGCGACATACGAAGCGGAGTACAACGGAGGTATGGGAAGCAACGGACTTACTTCAGCGCGTCACGATGTGTTTATGAAACAATACGCAAGCAAGTACCCGGAGACTTACGACAACGCAACGTCACCCGAACTTGTGTACAGCGGCAACATCAGTGTAACGCAATCGCTACCTGGCGTTGAAGTTGATGCCGGGAAGCTTGTCCTTTCCCCAACCCGTACGTACGCACCAGTGATGATTCAGGTGTTGAATGAATTACGTCAATACATTCATGGCATTGTTCACTGCAGTGGCGGCGCACAAACCAAGGTACTCCAATTCATCGACAACCTGCATGTGGTAAAAGATAGTCTGTTTCCCATTCCACCATTGTTCCGTCTCATTCATGAACAGAGTGGTACCGAATGGAAAGAGATGTACAAAGTCTTCAACATGGGGCATCGCTTAGAAATATATCTCCCTCAAAAATACGCTGACCAGGTAATCAACATTGCTCGTACATTTAACATCGATGCTCAGGTGATTGGGCGAGTAGAAACATCGGCAGCAAAGAAGGTTACCATCCGTAGCGAATCTGGTGAATTCGCCTACCAATAATCTGTGTTTTAGTCTGTGTTTTCTGTGTCTTCTGTGAGGAAAAAAACACTACGCACAGAACCCACAGAATTCACAGAGAAGCCACGGAAACCCATAAAAAAGCGTTTCCAAAAAAATGGCATTCCGTTTGCCACACGTCTGGTTAAGGAGCAATCCGAAACTAAAAATGATGGCTTATGAAAAAGGCAAACATTCTCTCAATCATGATCATGCTGATGATGATAGGAGCATTTACAATCGCAGTTCAGGCTCAAGGTCGTGGCAAGGGAAATAACAAAGGCATAGGAAATGGAAAGCATGCCCACGTTCACGATCATCATTATCACGATCATCACCACCATCACACTACACGCGTTGTGCGTCCGGTTCGCGCGCACCAACATGTTGTCACACATCGCCATGAGCAACCCCGGTATGTTTACTATTCCGATTATGGTGTTTATCATGACGTTCAAAAGAACGTTTACATTACCTACAGCGGAAGAAACTGGACGGTGAGTGCAGCGTTGCCGGTAGCACTACACAGGGTTGATGTAAGGAGGGCGAATGCCGTGGCGGTTGACTATCATGCAGACGATTTTGTGGGGTATCTGCAGCACGGCCGACCGATATATGCAGGTGTTTACGTGAGGAGGTAGTTCGATAAATTATCAAAAATGAAGGGTCTCTCAGGGGACCCTTTTTTATTATCGGAACCCCGTTGAAAGGCGCCTATAAGTTTCCGTTCTTGCGGCATGAACAGACGAATCGGTGTCCTTGCAATTTTTCTTACCGGACTATGGGGAGGTTGCAGGCCCACCATTGAAAAAGATATGCAAATACCCCTGGACCCACATTCCTATTCGCGTCCCGTAGACGCCCGTGTTACGCATCTCCACTGGAAAGCACGACTGGATTTTGAAACTCGCACAATCCATGCAACGGCAACATGGGAAATAGAACAGCTAAGTGACGCCAACGTCATCATCCTCGACACGAAGGACCTCAACATTGAATCCGTTTCCGTTGATGGTAAGGCGACCACCGAATTCGAGCTGGGATCGCGCGATGAAATTCTTGGGACCCCTTTGTCAATTACGATAGGACCGGCTAGTAAGCGTGTAGCCATTACGTATACAACCAGTCCCACAGCGGAAGCATTGCAGTGGCTGGAACCTTCGCAGACGGCAGACAAAAAGCATCCTTTTCTTTTCACACAGTCCCAGGCCATCCTCGCGAGAAGCTGGGTTCCCTGCCAGGACTCTCCGGGCATTCGGTTCACGTATGATGCCGAAGTAAGCGGTCCGAAGGAGCTGATTGTTTTAATGAGTGCAGAAAATCCGTTTCAACGGAATGAGTCCGGGCAATATTCATTTAAGATGGATCAGCCAATTCCTTCGTATCTGCTCGCCCTTGCTTCAGGCGACGTTCAATTTCAGGAGATAAGTACGCGAGCCGGAATTTATGCCGAACCTTCAATGGTGCAAAGGGCCGCGTGGGAATTTGCCGACCTGGAAAAAATGATCGCTGCGGCAGAGCAGCTCTGCGGCCCCTATCAATGGGAGCGCTATGACGTATTGGTGCTGCCACCCAGCTTTCCGTTCGGTGGAATGGAAAATCCCCGTCTTACATTTGCGACGCCGACGATCCTTTCCGGTGATCGCTCACTGACTTCGTTGATTGCGCATGAGCTGGCGCATAGCTGGTCCGGTAATCTGGTGACGAATGCAACATGGAACGACTTCTGGTTGAATGAGGGGTTTACCGTTTATTTCGAACACCGTATTATGGAGGCACTCTACGGAAGGGATTATGCAGAAATGCTCGCCAGTCTTGCGCTTCAGGACCTGAAAGAAACGATAACTGACTTGGAACAGCAAGGGCTTCCGCAGGACACAAAACTTAAACTTTCATTGGAGGACCGAAATCCTGACGACGGCGTCACGGACATTGCGTACAACAAAGGATACTTCTTCCTGCGCAAGCTTGAAGAAGATTATGGGCGCGACAAGTTTGATCAGTTTCTAACGGCCTATTTCTCGGGGAAGGCTTTCACATCAGTGAATACCGACGACTTCATCGCCTTTATCAAGAACTTTTACCGGGAGCGCTTCAGGGTAACTATTCCGGATACTGACCTTTCCGCATGGATCTTTACGGAGAGCTTGCCTGACAATCATCCGGTGCCCTCGACGAAGCGATTCGCCGTTGTTGAAGAAGTAATCAAAACCTGGCGGGAAAATCCGACGCAGGCGTTTCCGGTTACGGATTCCTGGTCGACACATGAGTGGCTGCATTTTTTGAAGAACGTTCCGCAGGCACTTTCAATCGGACAAATGCGCAGTCTTGATGAACTCGGAAACTTCACCGCTTCGGATAACGCAGAGATACTTACCCAGTGGCTGGTGCTGGCAGTGCGCAATCAGTACGTGACCGCTTATACGAAACTGGAAATATTCCTGGTCTCAACCGGTAGGAGGAAGTTTCTTGTGCCAGTTTATGCCGAGTTGGTAAAAACTCCAGAAGGGCTGAAGATGGCGCGCGATATTTATGCAAAGGCGCGACCCAATTATCATTTTGTCGCGACGAATACGTTTGATAAGATGTTGAAGTAGGGACGTTCCATGCATGTATAAGCTCTTCGTGCGAGCGGTCAATGGATTCTCGTATATGATCCGGTGTTATGGACGCCGAAACAGATTCTGTCAATTTCATTCTTGCTGAGGCCTTGCGTCGCATGTATTCCTGCAATGCGGCGGTATATGCATTGGGGAGTGCAAGTTCTTTCGCACGCTGCGCATAATACGCCTTTTGTGCCGGGTCACGGAGCGTTTGCACCGCCCATCCCGAGGCTTCCCTGAATGTCAGGCGGGTTTGTCGCTGCGCGGCGCTTTGCTTACGCGGATCTGGTTTTCGCGGAGCGCGACTTGCGATCGTTTTGCCGCGCATATACCTGAAAACAAAAAAATCACCGATTTGTCCTCGCAAACCAAAGGTGATGTCGTTGTTTGATACAATGGCCATAATGTGAGGGTTTTTTTCCTATTAACGCAACGGCCTTGTATTCCGGGGTTTGAACCACTGATTATTTTTGCATGATAAGGTTGGGCGCGCGCACATCGCCTTCGGAAAAATCGGCGTTCGAACAATAAACGATGATAGTCTCATTTGCATCCTGCTTGCTGCGTCCACTCTTTGTCCACTCTCCCTCCACTCTTTCTCTATACATCTTCTACCCAGGTGTGCGGATTCATTTAAGGTGAAATCGATTTCGACCTAAGAGACCTCAGAATTTTTTCGGCATAAGGCAACCACTTCGCACCTATGGGTGTCTATACTTTTGAAATGAAAACCCTCGAGTTTAATAAGAAATTGTTTCTGCTCTTTGTGGGCATATTGGTAGCAGCCCTGATCTGCTTCAGCACAGGTCTGTTTGGGATGGGATAAAGATTTTTTCAGAACCGTACCCTGATGTCGTCTTTGTAATCGACCGGGACGGAAAAGGGTACTCCTTTGTAAGAAAGACGGATAGATCCTTTGTAACGGACTTCGAATTTTTTTCCGCCAATTAAACCCCACAGTGTTTCCATCGTTCCGAGTTCCTTCATGGCGAGGTTCACCTGAAGAGGAATGGTGAATTCTGATCGCGCAGGAATTTTTTCATTGTATCTCTGCTTCACGTTCGCAGCTTTCTTGCCATTCACGAATATCTCCACGTCGATGTTCTTGAGTTTTCCGCGCATCTTGTTCGGGTTGTAGAACACGGCATTCGCTTTCAATGTAGGATCGGTTGTCGCATCGACGACAACGTCTCTGATCGTACGGAGTTGGATGTCTTCCTGCGGCCGTTCACATCCGGCAATCAGCGTTATCACCGGGACGAACATGGCCATCATACCCCAAAAGCGCGAATTCCGAAACAGCAGTGTTTTCATAAGCTCGTCAAGTTTAGACATTTCTGTCCTCAAAATGTTACACAAACTGAAGGATTAAACCATCTTTGCCGGCAAGTCCCGTACCAATTCGATGGAGGCACAGTTTGAACGTATTGCCGACGGCCTGGCAGGCCCGGGTTTCGCGGTTTGTGATGAATTTCTAAGCCCGGAAGAAGCGCAGGCAATTCTGAATCTCGACTATTTCAAGAAAGGCGTCGACGCGTTTCAGAAGGCCGGAATCGGCAAGAAACAGGACCTTCAGATCAATGAAGGAATCCGCGGTGATTATATCCACTGGCTCGACAAGAACGATGCTTCCGCATTCGCCAAAATTTACCTCGACAGGTTGTCACAACTCATAGACTATGTGAACAGGACGCTGTACCTCAGCCTGAAGGATTTCGAGGTGCATCTCACTATATACCCACCGGGTTCCTTTTACAAGCGACACCTCGATCAGTTCCGGTCCGACGATCACCGGAAGCTTTCGGTAATCTGTTACCTGAACGCCGACTGGAAAGAAGAGTACGGCGGTCAATTAAGGATGTACACTGAAACCGGTCCGCTGGATATTTTGCCGGTGATAGGACGACTTGTTTGTTTCCGGAGCGATCAGATTGAACACGAAGTTCTGCCGGCATCGCGCGACCGGAGAAGTATTACGGGCTGGATACTGGATCAGTACGCCGATCTGAGACATCTGTAATGCCACAGCCCGGTTTTATAAAGTTTCCTAACATTCGTTGGGTCGTCTTTACTTTTGCCCGTCGTACAGAAAATCAGTTGAACGTATAGTTTTCGCTTCTTCGTTAGGCATAAGAATGTAACTTTATCGGCGAAATTTGTAGTCGATGAAGAAGTACTTTCTCAAGCTGTATCAGTACAAC
>JAEZDW010000241.1 GCA_023417955.1 Bacteroidota bacterium | reverse complement strand
GTACGCAGTCCCTTCAGTGCGAACTTCACGCTATCGGCAAATTCTTTCATACTCCGGCAAGATGCCTAATTATCACATCATATAAAAAATGATCATCGGCCGGCATCGAATCGAATCCTGAAAAGAGACGCGACTCACGGATGGCAACTTCAAGATCAAATTCAGATTGCGCCATCGAAAACGCAATCCCCTTTTGCCTCAGATTCAAAGCAAGGTGCTCCTGCTCTGTCTGTCCGGGTGTCGGGATGAAAATCGCTTTCTTGCCAAGTGCCTGCAAATCCATTACAGTACTATAACCGCTTCTCGCGACGACGATCGCCGCCTGAGCAAATAACTGACTCAACTTCTCGGTGGTGGCTAAACTGATAATCCGGCTGCGCTCGGTAACTTCATCAGGGTGACTGTCATTGATGCCGCGCACCAGAACAAACCTGAACCGGGAGTTGATCAATTCTTTGCGGAGAAGTCCTTCAAAAACAGATCGCTGTGGTTCGGGGCCGGAACAAATGGCCAGAACGTCTATATCAGGAGATGAAGAATCATTTTTCTGATTGCGGAACCGTGAGAGGGTTCCGATATAATATTGGTTTGGATGGAAATCAGTTTGTCCAAAGTTCGTCAGTGCACCTGAAAGATTCTTTTCACCGGGATAGTCGGGTATCCAACAGGAATTAAAACGGCGCGCGAGCCGTGTATTCCATCTGCGAACAAATGCAGCGAGCCAGCCGAAACGCTGTGGCATCAGGATATTACTTTGATGGGTGACGAAAACCGAATGCGCCTTTCGCGACCAACACCCGTATCGATTATCGCTGATGACCATGTCAATAGCCCATTTGCGAACAATGGCTTCAATCGTCTTATGCTCACTGCGAATCACAAAAACAAAACGCGGTAACTGCAGCGCCATACGCAAGACCATACTTCCCTTTGTCGGATAGCGGGGGTTGTAGGGCGGCAGCTCATGAGAGCGTAAATCAGGAAACTCACTGCGCAGTAAAGCAAGGGAGTCTCCGCTTCCGGCAATATGCACCTCACAATTCTGTTCAAGCAAAATCCGGATTATTGGCATACATCGCGTTGCGTGACCGAAACCCCAGTCAAGGGCGGCGACAAGGATACGTTTCTTAGCAGTGATCTTCACATCCACTCGCTAGGTAGTTGACAGCCTCTTAAATGAATAGCCCAGATTCGAGAAGTGCTCCAGAAAACGAGGCAGTGCGAACGTTAGGTTTTTTTCAGCTTTGAAGCTGTCGTGAAAAACGACTACCGATCCGGGTCGCGTGGCATTGATGCTGCCGCGCAGACATTTTTCGGGTGCGATGCCGGCACGATAATCCATCGTGAGCACATCCCACATAACTATTCTGAAATCTTTCGAAAGCGCCCTGATCTGGCTTCGGCTAATTCGTCCGTAAGGCGGCCGGAACAACGGCATTGATACACGTAATGGCATATGCGCCCGGATGGCGTCCTCGCACTTGATTGTATTCTCTTTGTACTCGGCCAAACTGGTTTTCCACCCGTTCAGATGGTTATAGGTATGGTTTCCGACCGCATGTCCTCCGTCGATGGTGCGTCTGAAGACCAGTTCATGCTTTCGAATGTTATCCCCGATACAAAAGAAGGTTGCATACGCATTATATTCAGCCAATGTTTCAAGAACAAAATCTGTGGGGCCGTTAATCGGGCCGTCATCAAATGTAAGATAGAGCACAGGTTGTTTTTCCGGGACTCGCCATACAAGTGATGAAGGAAATAATGATGGAAGAAAAAATGGAGTGCGATGGACCATCACCCTACGCGGCAGGAAAGTATGGTAATGTCGTCGTGATAGCCGTTCCGCCCCTTAAAATTATCCAGCGCGACAATGATGTCCTGGTGGATAGTGCGGAGACTTTTCAGGTATGTGTGATCGGAACTAAAGTACTCCAGCAGCCTTTCAACTCCGAATTCCTTCCCGTCTTCATTGATGGTTTCTGTTAATCCGTCGGTGTAGCAGAAAAGCAGGAAGTCATCGAGATCGGTGATGAAGCCTTCATTGACAAAAGGCAGGGGGTGCATCGCACCAAGCACTGTCGATCCGTCTTCCAACAGGCGAATTCCGTTCTTCTTGTCCCACAGGATCGGCGGATTATGTCCGGCGTTCACATAGACCATCGTCTTCAACTGGATATCGTAAATTCCGGCAAAGAAGGTTATGAACTTTTCACCTTTGGTATTTTCAAGAACCTGATAGTTCAAAGCTTCAATAATATCAACAAGGTTCGGAGTAAGTCGCACGAGCGTTCGCAGCGATGCCTGGAAATTCGACATCATTAATGCGGCAGGAATACCTTTACCGCTCACATCTGCCACGCAAATGAGGAATTGGTTCTTGTTGATCGGAATGTAATCGTAGTAGTCGCCGCCCACGCGGTCATGAGGAAGGTAACTTGCCTCAACTTTCAGCGCCGGTGTATCTGGTAGTTTTTCGGGAAAGAGAAACTGCTGAACGTCGCTGGCAATCTCGAGTTCTTTTCGGAGCGCCTCCTGTTCAAGTTGTTTTCGAGCCAGCTTCTTATTTTCAATGGCAACGATGATAATGTTACTGAGCGCCTGGATAAATCTGACGCCATCGTCATTATGGTACGTATCCCCATTTTGATCAAGCCCGCCGACGAACACCAAAGCGAGGGTGTTACTTTTATGAGCAACAGGCACAATCAGATCAAACTCATGGAATTCGCACTCCTTGAAAGTTCGAAGGTGCGCGATGTGCTGAATCGTTTTAAACTCTGGAAGAAGCTTTACTTCCGAATAATTACACACGGTTCCAAACTGAACTTTACAGTTCCACTCGTCGTCAAGAACAAAGAGAGCAAGCTTACGGATATTGAGGTTCGACCGCAGGGTGAAGTTATAGATTTTATAGAGCGACTCCTCCGGTAAATTGTTGTTGATCGCTTGCGTGATCTCTAACAATGCGTTGAGTTCCAACTCCTTAATCTCAAACTGCTTACGTATATCGAGTAACTCCATATTCGTCAACTCAAATGTAGGAATAAATTGGATTACGTAGGCGTTAAACCCGACTGCCGGTTGCACCTTTCGGCCGAAGATTTCTGCCTTTCCAGTTGTACGTAGAAAAGGTTGCAAGCACGCCGGTGACAAGGACGTAAAACGGGTAAATCGCCTGCAACAGTAAAAATTGGGCAGGTCGGATCCGAACATTCAGGTATGTGGCCACATTAAAAATCAGGATGAATTCGAGGAGGGCTTTGCCAAGAACGAGAAACAGGACTGCCCTTGCGTGTAGTCCAATGATACCCAGACCCAGAAGTGTGAGATAACTCCCCTGCACCAGTGCCATAAATAGCGCTGCAACAATGGATGAAACGGACCTGGTAAAGCGCCATTTGCCAGCCCAACGAATCCGCTGATTAAGAAACGAAGCCGCTGTTGGCTGCGGCGGCGTGTCAACGACCGCTTCTGTTTCGTTCATAAACCGGATTGAATCGGGATATCGCGCAGAAATTTTCCGGAGCAGGAACTCGTCATCCCCGGAAGGGATCTGAAGATTATCCTGATAGCCACCGACATGTCGGAACGCCTCTGCATTAAACGCCATGTTAGCTCCATTACAAAAGACCGGCATTTTCCAGGCGTGCATAGCGACACCTGTGCCCAGTACTGAACAAAACTCCATTTCCTGCAGCGCATTCCACATGCCTTTTCCAGACATAATTCGGGCGGCACCGAAAACCATTTTCACATCCGGATCTGAAAAATATCTTCGAAGTGTGCTCAACCACGCGGAAGCCGGTACAGAGTCGGCATCGGTAACGGCGACAATACCGCCACGAGCTACGTCTATCCCTGTCGTTAACGCGTGCTTCTTGCCTTCGCCCCTGCTTGGCACAAGTCGAATTCCCGGTTTACCCTGAAGCTGTGCCTCCGCAGATGCAAAACTCCCATCATCGGAATGGTCGTCGACCAGTACGACTTCGTAATTAATGTCTGTTTGCCTCGAAAGCGCATCGATTAAATGCGGCAGGTTTTGTTCTTCATTCCGGAAGGCTACGACCACCGAAATCAGCTCTGTGGACGGTCTATTTGGTGTGTCATCTTTTGAGACAGCACGTTGCCAGCCCGAGATCAACAGCAGCAGGACCAGGTAATACAAACCGAAAATGCACAGCAACGCGTAAATCATTCCGCGCTAATTTCCCAAATTTCCGGCGGCTGCCTAACTTTCAGCGTGGGAAAAACGATTCGGGAGAAAATCATTCTGGGACTTGACCCTGGAACCAACATCATGGGTTACGGGCTGATCCTGGTAGCCAGGTCCAAAATTTCGCTGTTGCAGTATGGTGTGATAAACCTCTTAAAGTATGAAGGTCACGAACTGAGGCTAAAAAAAATCTTTGACCGCGTGCTTAACCTGATTGATGAATACCATCCCGATGAAGTGGCGCTTGAGGCACCTTTTTATGGTAAGAACGTTCAGTCGATGCTGAAGCTGGGGCGGGCACAAGGCGTTGCGATGTCGGCGGCGTTATACCGGGAGATCCCGATTGTGGAATACGCCCCAAAGAAAGTGAAGCAGTCGGTTACCGGTAATGGCAATGCATCGAAGGAGCAGGTGGCGAAAATGCTGATGATGCAATTCAAGCTGAAAGACCTACCAAAACTCTTCGACGCAACGGATGCGTTGGCGGTAGCGCTTTGCCATCATTATCAAAAAGGCAACAATAAACCGAAGGCGGCATCATGGGCGAGTTTCGTAAAGGAGAATGCGGGGCGGGTGAAGGGGGTATGACGGTTCCGGAGCTCGGCCATGTTCACTTCAGGACGTGTATTAGTCCCTTCAGAACTTCGCCGCATTCGCGCATGAGTACATAAAAGTACACACCTCCACTTACGTCTTGTCCGTCCCAATTGTTGGCGTAGTTCGCCGATTCATATACCTGCCTCCCCCATCGGTTAAATATTTGCAAATTCACCGTTTCAAAGTCGGCTTCGCCAAGAACGAAGAACTGATTGTATTCGTCGCCATTCGGCGAAATTACATTAGGCACGGAGTTCTCTTCGAGCCTCGGCATTAAGTGAACTTGCACCTCATCGTACCAGGAACCACAAAGGTTCGTCACGGTAACGGAATACGTTCCGGATTCATGGACAGTAATATTGGAGGTTGTCTCACCAGTGCTCCACACGATTTCCGAGGCGGAGTCGCTTATTCGAGCATCTATCTCCACGGCATCAACTCCGCATAACCGCATATCCGGTCCCAAATCGAGTTTGATGTCACCCTGTCCATCGAAAAACACTTCAGCACGATCAGCAAAATTCAACGGAATGCCCTCCCCCCATGTTGCCTCGGAATTGTCGGTACGATGAAAGCCCGCGCAGTTCGCGATTTGAAAAGTTGGAGTTAGAATTCTTTTGGCTGTGAAAACGCCATAATATGTTTCAGGAGTTTTGTCATCAGGAATATTCCCCGTTTGGGAGGGTTTTGCATCAACACGATATATATGCATCCCATAAGGATTCCCGCTGATTTGCGTAACGCTCATGTCTTCATATTCGAAGGAAGACTCTCCGTTGTCATACGTTAATGTACTCTGATC
>JAEZDW010000179.1 GCA_023417955.1 Bacteroidota bacterium | reverse complement strand
TCGGGATAGCACGTTCCTGCCGAAGGAGGACAGCGATATTGCCGAAGAGATTTACAAAGTAATGACGGCGAAAAATATCAACATCGTTAACGGTGCTTCTGTCCACAATTTCACCGATACCAACGATGGAATTACCGCGCAGTTTAAAGACAGCAATGGAAAGAATAACATACTTGAATCATCGGCGGTATTAATCGCGACCGGACGCAAACCCAATACTAACGGATTAAATCTCGCAGCAGCAGGAATTGAAACCGATGAGCGCGGGTTTATCAGGGTAGATGACAAGTTGCAGACCACTGCAAATAACATTTGGGCGATTGGCGACATCAATGGTGGACCGCAATTCACTTACATTTCACTTGACGACTTTCGAATTATAAGGGATCAGTTGTTTGGCGGTGATTATACATCGGTGACCAGGCGTAAACTGGTAGCCACCTCTGTGTTCATAACCCCACCGCTGGCGCATATCGGTTTGCGCGAGAAGGAAGCAAGGGAAAAGGGTTATCGCGTAAAGATTGCCACGCTTCCTGCTGCAGCCGTTCCAAGGGCACGTATTTTAAACAACACGGACGGTCTTCTCAAAAGCGTGATCGACGCTGATACAAATAAGATCCTGGGATGCACGCTCTTCTGCGTTGAGGCAAGCGAGATCATCAATACGGTGCAGGTTGTCATGAAGACCGGGCTGGACTACAGTGTAGTAAGGGACATGATCTTCACACACCCGTCCATGACGGAGGCACTCAACGACCTGTATGCTTCTGTCTAAAATCTTGACTTGGGTGCACGGTTTCAATCAGGCTAACGGGTGGGTACGCAGTCATATTGCCAGCTTCTCCATCATCGCATCCGTCAACGGCTCACTGTATATGCCGTATGCATTTACGAGCACGCCTTTCAAATTGTGCTGCTTAGAGGAAATAGCATAGACAATCGCCGCATCGGATGGGTTGGTTTCACCTTCGAATCGGTAATAGCTATCCACTTTGAAGTCGTCCGTAAACGCTTTGGACTCCAGGCGATTTTGCCGCAGGTTGAAATCTTCCGTGTAGCCTTGACTACGCAGATTGTTCAATGTTTCCGAAAGTGTAATGTAAGTTTTCATAGCGCACAGACTTTAAAGGATTAATAAATACAACACTGGTTACCGTAACTGAATACAATTGTGATTGCAGTGGGTACCTATTAAGATAACCAGTATTGGGATGGGAATGTTCCTTTGGTTCGCCCATATAGCCATTAAAATGATTCAAAAGCACGGATTAATGGAAACAGGAGTGAATTAATGAAATTAAACTTTCAAAAAGTATTGAAAGTTTAATAACCTTCGTTTACCTTTGTCGTATAATCACTCAGAAATGAAGTTAGCAGAGGCTAAAAGTCAGTTTGTTCAGGCATGGGGTACCCTGGGTTCCAAGTGGGGCATAAACCGCACCATGGCCCAATTGCATGCGCTGCTTTTTGTTTCGCCTGAGCCCATGAGCACAGAAGAGATGATGGAGGAGCTCAATATCTCCCGCGGTAATGTGAACATGAATGTCAGAGAGCTTATGGATTGGGGACTGGTTGAAAAGATGCACAAGCCGGGAGACCGCAAGGAATACTTCTGGGCCGAGAAAGACATCTGGAAAGTGGCAAAACAGGTGGCCAAAGAAAGAAAGAAGCGGGAACTCGAGCCCATTATCAAAGTGCTTGAACAGGTGAGTGAGGTCGAAGGTGATAAAAAGGACAAAAACGTAAAAGCATTCCTCGAAGGCATTAACGGAATAAGGCGAATGGCCAACAATGCAGATAAAACGCTTGATACTATGGTTAAGACTGAAGAGAACTGGTTCTTCGGTGGAATCCTGAAACTGTTCAAATAATATTTTTTTTGAATCAAAGTTTCACTAAATATTGAAAGTTCTGAAATAGAGTATCATGAAAACGCTCACCAATAAACTTATCATCTACGACAGCAACTGCAAAGTGTGCTCATCGCTCAAAGATGTTGTCCTGCGATTTACCGCTATCCCTGAGGAAAAGGTGAAAGCGTACAAAGATCTCGACTCACAACTAACAACACATGTAGACGCGGATCGCTTTAAGAATGTAATGGCGTTAATCGATACCAACGGTGGGCAGACGATATACGGTGCTGAAGGTGTGGCTTACATTTTCGCCAGTCAGTACAAGATCGTTGACTTTCTCTTTCGATCCAGATTCATATTCAGACTGTTCTCCTTCCTTTATAAAACGCAGGCATACAACCGGTACATAATCGCTACGCCTAAAAGCAACTTTAAATGCGATTGCTTTCCGGACCGCGTAGTTAAATACAGGGTGAGCTACATCGCAATCACGCTGCTGATCTCCGTGCTGCTTACTGCTTTGTTTGGCATTTCCCTGAAGGGCTTTTTCGCAAACATGTCCGGCGCTCAGGCTGCCATGCAGATGTTGTTGATAGCGGGAACGGGCTGGGTATTACAGATGCTGTTGGCTACGGTAATGTTGGGAGACAAAGCCCTGGATTACATCGGTCACCTCGGCAGCATTATGGTCGTCGGATTGTTGATCCTGATCCCATCCATGTTAATCGTTCTGTTCACCGGTGTGAGTACACCCTGGATTCCGGCTGTCAGCGTAGTGCTCAGCAGTGGCTACATGCTCTATCTACACACTAATCGTGTCCGGTATCTCGAGCTGTCACAAGGCTGGACAATCAGCTGGTTTCTCCTTCTGCAATCAACTGCTTTGTTCTGGGTTTACATCTTTCACCTAAAA
The DNA here is from genome assembly GCA_023417955.1 of Bacteroidota bacterium. Lineage (GTDB taxonomy): Bacteria > Bacteroidota > Bacteroidia > Cytophagales > Cyclobacteriaceae > Ohtaekwangia. The sequence goes on along the minus strand of JAEZDW010000179.1, from coordinate 2,936 downwards.
CCAATGTTATGAGTTTACTGAAACGACTTCCAATCCATTACAAAGGCGAGCTGCACGATGTAAGACTGATTAATTTCTCAGTAGCCATGGATGAAGTTCTCGACATGGTACCTGTAAACATCAAGGTGCGCGATTTTGGCGGGCGGGCTATGATATCGATGGTCGATGTGAAGTTGAAAAATATGCGACCCGTTGCATTCCCTTTCGTACGATTCAATTACAGACACGTTGCATTCCGGCTCCTGGTCGATGACCGTGCACGCAACGGCGGATCTCACAAAGGCATATTCTTCTTCAGATCATTCACCAACAAGCCCTTGATCGTTTTTGGCGGCAAGTTAATGACCGACTACAACCTCGAAGATGCCAACATCGATGATAAAGGTAATGAAGTGATTATCTCTCAGGGCGGAATGAAAGTCAGGTATTGCCTTGATGGTTTAAGTCCCATTGAGAATTCCGACCTTAAGAATACCATCGGTGCATTGGATCGTGCCTATTCAGTTCTTGGTGACACAGTGCGCGTAACGCAAATTCAAAGAGAAAAATGGCCTATCGAGTTTGTGAATTGCAGCGAATTCGAAAACAGATTTTTCAAGACAGCAAGGTTTGAAGGCGCTTTCCGTGTACTGGAAACCATTTACTACGACTGGTTGCCACCCAAAGCACTTACGTCATGAAGATCATCGTACTGGGTGCTTCGGGACAAATTGGGTCAGTACTTTATCACGGACTCAAAAATTTACACGATGTCATTGGAACGTCGCGCAAACACATAGACGGACTAATTCAGTTCGATCCCTTCACGGATGACTGGGCAGAGCTCGGCAAGGCAGATGTGTTGATCAATTGCGTCGGACAGATTGTGGCAACCGCTGACAGTAGCTTCCATCACATCCATGTAGCGTTGACAAAACAAATCATTGCAAATCGCGCCAAACCTGGAAATCCGCGCATCATTCAAATTTCTGCGTTAGGTGCTGCATCAACTCACGACGTGGAATTTCTGAGAACAAAAGGCGTGGCAGATGAGCTCCTTCTTCAGCAGCTGAACACAGCGGTAGTCAGGCCTTCGATTGTTTGTACACGCCGTACCATGATTGTAAAGAAGCTGCTTATGCTCGCGAACTTCAGTCGCTTTACGTTTGGAATTATACCCGTGCCAAAGGGATTCTTGAAGACAAAGATTCAGCCCATCATGCAGCAGGACCTGGTTGAGCTTGTTCACAGCGTATGTGTTTCCGGGCAAGTCCGACTTGCAGAAGGAGTAGGGCCAGAGGCGCTTACTTTTGGAGAAATTATCCAGCTGGTAGGGAAGTACACCAAAAGGAGCTTTAAAGTAGTTGAGGTTTCCAGGGCAGCGAGTGACCTCGTTGTGAAGAGCATTCTTAGTTCGCTGTTTCCGCGAGTCATCAATGCACAGCAGTATCAGTTGCTGTTTCACGATAACGTTGCAGACGTTAAATCCTGTACACAGCTTCTTGGCAGGAACCCAACGTCTTGTCGTGAGTTTTTTGAAACTGAATTTTCTCAATCAAATAAATAATACCATGAACCTGGCAAAGAACAGTGGGAATTTATTGATCGTTACAGGAATACTCCACAGTATTATTGGTTTCGTGATGGGGTGGGACGTGCTGACCGAGATTGTGAGATCGGGATTCGTGAACTCCATTAATGATGAGTTGGATCGCAATGCGATATTCTGGTTTTTGTTTGCAGGGTTTATCATGATCGCGCTGGGTAAACTCATGCAGGACTGCCTTGTATCCGGTTGGCGTTTACCGCGATGGTTAGGGTCGAGTCTCCTGGTATCCTCACTGATTGGCTGCATCATGATGCCGGTGTCCGGATTTTGGCTGGTGATACCACAGGCCGTGTTGATCATGCGCACCCATAAGAAAACAAGGGGACACCTGATATAATTCAGACGTACTTCATTTATGCCACTCATCGAACTTACTACCGTCATCCATGCACCAATCGGACGTTGTTTCGACCTGGCGCGAAGCATTGACCTGCATAAGCTGTCCACCGCAGGAACAGACGAAGAAGCAATTGCCGGCGTGACTGCAGGGTTGATTGGCAAGAATCAGGAAGTGACCTGGAGGGCTAAACATTTTGGGATACGACAAAGGTTGTCATCACGAATCACGGAATTTGAACGCCCTTGCCATTTCAGAGACGAAATGATTAAAGGTGTTTTTAAATGCATCACGCATGATCATCTTTTCAGCGAGGCAGGCGATACAACGGTCATGACCGACAAGTTTTACTTTGAGTCTCCTGCCGGGATACTGGGACGGCTGGCCAATCGCCTTATTCTGACGCGCTACCTGCGCTCCATGTTGACCAAACGTAATCAGATCATAAAACGAACTGCAGAGAGTGACCACTGGCAGAAAATACTAAACATCTAGTCATGGAACTTCCTGCTTTGAATGGCATTATCGACAGGCGGATATTGATCAACTATCGGATCAGACCTGAAGTTGTCAAGTCATTGCTGCCGTCACATCTGGACCCGCTGGTCATAAACGGATATGCCAGCGGAGGCATTTGTCTGTTGCGCCTGAAGAACATTGGTGTGAAGGGGGCGCCGTCATTTTTACGCATTAACTCTGAGAATGCCGCACATCGCTTTCTTGTGACGTATCGAAAGGATGGGGAAATAGTCAAGGGTGTATATATACCGCGAAGAGACACAGACTCTCAACTGAATGTGTTGGTAGCAGGAAAGCTTTTCTCCTGGCCGCATTATCCGGCATCATTTGAAGTGGAGGAAGGCAATGGCCGATACGCGGTTAATATGAAGAGCAGCGATGCAAAAACAGCCCTTACAGTGAGTGCTGAACTACACACTGACTTCCCGACGAACTCAGTGTTCAACTCCCTCGGGCACGCATCGTCCTGCTTTGAAAGTTGCGCAGCTGGTG
>JAEZDW010000155.1 GCA_023417955.1 Bacteroidota bacterium | reverse complement strand
TTGTTGAAGTGCGACTGCAGGAGATGTTCGGGCTGCTCGAAACACCAACGATCAACGAGGGCCGTACACGCGTGCTGCTGCACTTGCTGTCACCGGGGTTCAAGCCGGTGCAGGTTACGCAGGACTTGCGGAGTTTTTGGGAGAACACATATCATGAAGTCCGCAAGGAACTTCGCATGCGATATCCAAAACATCACTGGCCTGAGGATCCATGGACAGCAGAACCCGTTCGTGGGGCAAAACGGAGAAACGCTTAGTTTCGAAGGTCGCGCACATACCGGTCGATGTACGCGTTTAATTGCTTGCGCCGGTATTGCATGATGAACCTTGGATGCGGCAACGGTATGATTTCTCCGAAGAAGTTATGCCGTGCATTCAGTTTCTGGAGATACTTGAAATTTTCCCCTTCCCCGAGGCAAAAACATCGCTTCCGATTAATTCCAAAAGCAAGTTGTTTTCGGATACTTTTAAGTATGAATGGTTCAACGGCAGTATGCAATTCTTTGATATCGTAGTAGTTGAGGTTCTTGCCGTTCATGACGAAACCAAGCGGGCTCAGTGCGCTTATGAAGTAGCGCCTGTAAAATTGTTCCGGGCCGCCGAATGTGTCAATCATCATATAGATGAACGTTGATGAGAGTTCGGGTTTCTTTTGAAAGTCATTTTTGATTCTACAAAACTTTTCGAGATTGATCGGGTCGGTGAAGGGGACACCCGTTATTCCGCCACCGAATCGACCGGGATTTATTCCAAGAATGATTTCACGCTCAAGGTTGTCGTTGTAAAATTGCTCATAGAACAATCGGGTCACGGCAAACGTCTGCGCGTCGCGATACGGATTCATAACCTCTACATCGCGAGGAAGTTCGGCGCGCAAGCGGATTTGTTTGTAGAAACTTAGAACCTTTGATGCAAATGTATCATTCGACGCAGGTGATGTCATAAACTATTGTAATTCAAACGCGCTTTTGTAAAACTGCTTTGCCTGAATGAAATCAAGAAGTTCAAGATAAAAAGGATGAGCGCCCAGTGTGGCGCTGTCGCCAATCAGGATTAGTTTCTTCCTCGCGCGTGTCATCGCCACATTCGTTCGGCGTATGTCACTGAGAAATCCAACTTCACCAGTATTATTGCTCCGCACAAAACTAATTACGATGATGTCTCTTTCCTGACCCTGGAACGCATCGACGGTGTCGATAGATATTTTCTTTCGGATTGGCTCGATGACGGAAGAAGCTTCTTCAAGCTTTTTTAGCTCGTCTACCTGTGAACGATAAGGTGTGATTATCGCCATTGAAAACCCGGATTGGCTCCATTGTCCGAGGCCAATTTCGTTTATCAGGTCTTCGACAACGCGAATAACCAGCTGTGCTTCCTCAGGATTGTATCGGCTTAGCGTTTCAGGATCCTGAATTTCTTCAAAACCGCATCCTGCAGTGTCAATAAATTCTACAGGTTGTGTACTAACGGGAAGGGTATGACTTCGGACCGATTCGTGTGCGCTCAATCGGTTTTCGTAAAAGTATCGTGAAGGGAACGCCATGATGTCTTCATGCATACGGTACTGAACTGTTAGCATGAATGAACGCTTAGCATGTTTTTCAATGCCTTTTTCAAACAAGGTACGTGAAAGTCCCTGACGTGCTGCCTCCGCGGACTTTATCGTGGGAGGTAGTTGGAAGTGATCGCCTGCCAGGATAACGCGTTCACATCGAAGCAGCGGAATCCATGTTGCGGGCTCCAATGCCTGCGCAGCTTCGTCAATGAACGCCGTGCCGAACTTTTTGCCGCGTAGTACGGGATGTGAACTACCTACCAATGTCGCGCAAATAACCTGGGATTTTTGCAGGAGGTCGTTGATAATGTAAAATTCGAGGGCGTCTGCATCCGACTTGAGGAGTTTTGCTTCCTGTAGCAGGATCTTTCGTTGTTCGCGTTCGTGGTAGCCGAACTTGCGTTTGAATTTGAATGCATTGGTCCGAACCTGCTCCATCTTTTTTCGAAGGTCGCGCAATTCCTGGTAGTGCGGATGGGTTGCTATTCGCGCGTCTAGTGTTTTGCTGAGACTCTGTTCGGTTACGCGTGCAGGGTGTCCGATGCGCAGTACCTGCAACCCCTTCTCCTCGAGCTTGTCGGCAAGAAGATCAACGGCTGCGTTACTGGGAGCACAAACGAGCACTTGCTTTTCACGCTGGACAATCTCGTAGATGGCGTATACCAGCGTGGTGGTCTTTCCTGTGCCTGGCGGTCCGTGAATAAAGGCGACGTCGTTGGTCTGAAGAACATGTTTGAGCGCCTCATGCTGGCTGTCATTTAGTTCGGAATCAGCGTCGGGTCGCTGTGCAGTTTCTTTTCTAAGTTCGCTCGCGCGATCACCAAGAAAAAGATCCCGGAATGCAGCCACACGGTTGCCATCGGCCTGGAGTACTTCCTTCAGCGCATACTCCATTTCACGGTAGCTCATCTCATCGAACATGACGTCTACACCAAGCAATCCATCTTCCATCCAGTCCGGTAGCTCATCACCATTTAGAGTGATTACCATCACATTGTCGCGGACGTAATTCACCACGGCATTCACGTGATCTTTTTCCGGATTACCCGAAGCATTGGAAAACAGGCTCACCGACTTACCACTTTGAAACGCATGAGGTTGGTCCAAGTGCGTCGTCTTTTCAAGTTCAAGAATGAGGCGTTCACCGGTTCCAATGTAGTCGCGTTTGAGTTTTACGGGGTACCACGTTGTGCCTTCCTGCGTGCGTTCATGAAGCGAACGAAGCAGTACCTTTTGGCGATAGTATTCAAGATCCGCCTGTCGCTCCATTTGGATAAGCTGGAGCGTTTTCAGCAGCTGTTCATGCGCATTCATCGTGCAAAGATAAGAAGGGAAACGAATGACGGCGGGTGATAGTTAATTACTGTTCAGAACGACGGTCGTTTCAGCCTGAAGCAGCGACTGCAGCTTTCGGATCTGTTCCTGATTCGGCGAAGAAAATATGGCGTTCACAATATTTTGCTTCTCGCGTGTCGTCAGCCTCCAACTTAGTGATGCCCGGGCGTTATTTTGACGTAAGCTGTCAATCTTACTCATGATGGGGCCGTAGTTTTCAGCCAGATATTGGATGTCGATGCGGTCAATCTTGCCCTTGAACCAGCTGCGTGCATAGCTGATTGCCATGTCGCTGTTGATGTCCTGAAAGTTTTCAAAATTGTTATATACGGTGCTGATTGGTTGAGTCAATCCGTCGATCAAATTTGGTTTCACGGCAGGGGCTATGGTGTTAAGCTTTGGTGAGTCGCGAATTGAAATGAAGATCACGCCGGCAGTATTTTCTTCGATCCAGTCGCGATACGCGTACATGAAACGCACCGCGTCACTTAAGCCGAAGTTGTCGGAGATTCCGGCGTCCATAATGGAAATTGGCGGATTGGTTGGAAGTGTCGTGTTGGGGGTTATGTACGGGAACGTTGCGCTCATACGCAGCGCGGAAAGGAAACGCAGATTCTTCGCACCTTGCTTGTTGAACAGTCGTTGAAAGTCTACGCCTCCGACTTTGAACAACGGGTACTCGGGGTAATTCGCGATATCGTAGTTCATGAAAGTGACTGGCCGCGAGGCAATGTAAAGCCTACGCCCATCGTTGACGATTGTAGGTGTCAGGATCATCGTCGGGATTTCACCATTGAGTTCGAGGCTGTCGTATGCCGAAATAGGTTTGTCCATCAGTCCCTCCGTGATTTGGTTGAGCTGTTCTTCAAACGTGTAACTCCGGTCTTTGTAGTAGCTGTCGCCGAAGTACTCGAATTTTGTAAAGCCCACGAACAGATCGTTGGCGAGCAGACTGAAGATTAGTGGATTGAGATTGTCGGTAGAGATATTCTGACGATGACTGCTCGCATAGGGTTTTCGGTTTTCTCCAAGTTTTTCTCGCAGCTTTAGCTCACGAAAGTAACTCGCGCCAATCAATCCCCCGGATGCACCTGTAATCAGGATTGTATTATCCCAAAGTTTTCCTTGAGTAACACTGTCGGCAAATTGCAGTGCATTGAATGTCCACAAGGCGGCGCGCTTTCCACCTCCGCTGGCACAAACAAAGATCAATGACGGCGGATTGTGTTCGGGAAATTTTTTCCGCCAGTTTTCGAGCATTACGAAATTCGCACGACGGTCCTGTTCGATCGTGGCAGAGTCACTTAGTTTCTTAATTGATTCTACAGAATACTCTACGGGAGGCATCTCGTAATTCAAACCGAAGGCTTTGTATGTCTTGCTGAAAAAATCCTGACCTACGAAATAGTTGACAAGCAGAAAGAGCACCAGCGCGGCAGTTGCGGCCCAGCCACCAAACCAATAGGAGAATGCCCCCGCCATCATAACAAAAATGGTAAGGAAAATAATGAAGCTTGCGGCGGCGGGTAGCT
>JAEZDW010000133.1 GCA_023417955.1 Bacteroidota bacterium | reverse complement strand
GGCTCAAGGTTCCAAATGCAGTTTCGTTCTTAGCCAGTGATCCCCAGCGCTCCTTCGTAGAAAAAGGTCTGTCGTTTGCGTTCACCAAGAGTATGATGAAAGACGTGGTTCTATACGTCCGGAAGTACTAAACGCCTGATTTACCGGATTTGAAATCCGGGATAGTTCTTACTTAAGAATCACTCCCGCGTTCGTCCTGCATCAAAGAGAGGATATGAACTGTTTGTGGTGACCCCTCGAGGGGGTTACCGCAAAAATTCATACAAAGGAAGCCCCTTCGTTTGAGCGTTTTTCTGATTGATCGGGATCAAATTCAGCCTCAATAATTAAGGTCGTTTTGCTTCCGCAATAGCTCGCAAAACCTGCCTGCAACTTGCCTTTTTTGCTGGACAACAAATGATTATTTTTATTTCTGCTGCAATCGGCGTACTAACTTCTATGTTTAGTCGACATAAAGTCGGGTCGAACCCGACTTCTGCACAGGGTTTAAGAGGGGTTGATCCAGGGTTGATCCGCCTTTGGGGGTCTGTAGCTGGATCAACCCTGGATTATCCCTGGATCATCCCTGGATTATCCCTGGAATAACCATAACTAATACCCGACTTTACATCGACTTTACATCGACGAATGGATAGTGATTTCCTGCCGCAATTGGCCTCCTGGAAGGCTTGACCGCGGCATGATTGAGGATAGAATAGGAATTCCGCCGGCATAAGAAGTTTTATCCATTCCTACTTTTTACCGGACACTAATGATAGGAAAAGAAAAGTTAATCTGGCAATTACTCAATTTCCGCAACACATTCGCAACGCGTTGTGCAAGTCGTTTCACAATGGTTTGAAAACAGAAATCTCAAGGATGAAATATAGATCAATATAAGTTCCATACAACATCCATATAAGTTGCATACAGGTTCCGCAACATTCCACCGGCTTAACAAGTTAACTTGTTACAACACATTTCCTGTATGAATTGTGCTCTGTCTTCAATTCTAATCTTTCATTCTTTGCCTACGCTGGCACACTCTCCTTATTCGCCTGCCGTCCCCAATGTCGGTGCTCAACAATTGATTGTTTAAACGCATCAAAAAAATCAGCAGAACCACTACTGTCGCGATTGATAACAACTCCCAGGTTTACGTGAAAGTCGCTTTCGGCAAAATTGACCGGGCCCGTTTCCACATTGGATTCCTGCAGAAGACGTATAGCTTCGCCGGTGAATCCCAGGGGCTTGCAATGTTTGTATGCTTCGTTGATAAAATGGAGCACGTCGCCCTGTTTGATAAGTGCTTCCACATGCTTACCTCCCGGAATGAATATGGCGTCATACATCACCGATGCAGTAGTGACATGGCTTTTGTCTGTTTCAAGGGTATCCCCGTTGTCGCCAGCGATCTTTCCATGAAATTTTGAAATGATTTCCGACATTGCACCCTCCTTCATTAGCATATCCTGCAATCCCTTTACGGCTTTATAGTCAAAGCCTTTATCAATCAGGATAGCGACCTTCCTTCCTTTGATAGATGTGCCTTTCAGATTTTCCTGACTCAACGCCGGCGACGTGTCGACTGTACGTTTTGCCTTGGGTCGCGGGAGTGCATCTTTCGCAACTTCTTTAATTGCCTTTTTGTTATCTACATCCTCCACGCCGATTCCCTCGGCCACTTGTTTCGCGAGATCCATATCTACGTTGGCAATCATGTATACCATCCGTTGACGGATTTCCTTCGTTTCGACTTTCCCAAGTTCAAAATGAAAAGCTTCTATAATGTGTTTCTTTTCAACTTCAGACATACTGTTGTAGAAAAGTTTTGCCTGGCTGAAGTAGTCTTTGAAACTATCACTGCGTTCACGGATTTTGTGGCCTTCAACCTTCTCCATGTGGTGGACAAAACCACCCGCCTCACGTGCTGCTGTCATGGGGCAGCCACCGCCAAGACTGTTTGGGAAGTAATTTGTTCTGCCTCTATTGATGGTTTGACGCATATAACCGTCACGCTGATTATTGTGCACTTCCACAACGGGTCGGTTGATAGGAATCTCATTAAAGTTGGGACCGCCGAGTCGGATTAGCTGGGTATCGACATAGGAGAACAATCGCGCCTGCAGCAGCGGATCATTGGTGAAGTCAATACCGGGTACGATGTGCCCCGGATGAAACGCAACTTGTTCTGTCTCGGCAAAGAAATTGTCAGGGTTACGGTTCAACACCATCTTTCCAACCTTGCGTACAGGAACGAGTTCCTCCGGGATTATCTTGGTAGGATCGAGTATATCGAAGTCGAAATCAAACTCTTGATCTTCTTCTATTATCTGCAAGCCAAGTTCGTATTCAGGGAAGTTTCCTTTCTCAATCATATTCCAGAGGTCACGACGGTTGAAGTCGGGGTCCTTGCCGGCAATCTTTTGGGTTTCATCCCAAACAAGAGAGTGGACGCCATTGACTGGTTTCCAGTGAAACTTTACAAACCGGGATTTTCCTTTTGCATTTATCAATCGAAATGTATGAACACCAAAACCTTCCATCATGGAGTAACTTCGCGGCAATGCACGGTCTGACATTGCCCACATGATCATGTGCATCGACTCGGGCATCAGCGAAATAAAGTCCCAGAAATTGTCATGGGCTGCGGATGCCTGCGGTATTTCATTGTGCGGCTCCGGCTTGATGGAATGAACGAGATCAGGAAATTTAATTCCATCCTGAATGAAGAACACCGGCATATTATTGCCGACGAGATCCCAGTTTCCTTCTTCGGTGTAGAACTTCGTTGCAAATCCGCGCACGTCACGTACGGTGTCTGCAGAACCACGAAAGCCGACAACTGTTGAGAAGCGCACGAACACGGGAGTTTGTTTCGATGGATCAGCAAATACCTTGGCCGTTGTGAGGTCTGCAAGTGATTCATAAACCTGAAAATACCCGTGCGCCGCCGACCCGCGTGCATGTACTACACGTTCGGGAATCCGCTCGTGGTCAAAGTGAGTCATTTTCTCCCTGAAATGGAAGTCGTCCATGATCGTCGGCCCGCGACTTCCCGCCTTGAGCGAATTATCAGTGTCGCTGATCTTTACTCCCGTGTTGGTAGTTAGAAGCGTTCCTTCCGAATTTTCAGAGTGATTTTTAAGCAGATCGCCTTTAAGTGACTTGCGCTCCTTCGAATTGTCCTTTGCCATATCCGTGCAGATTAAGAGTGGGAAAGGAGTATCGCAGTTAAAAATTGGTGCCGAAAAGAACAGTTAACATATGAAGGTCTTTACAATATTTTTCGTTCAATATAAATAATCGTCATTTTTACACTAATATTGTTTTGGTGGTGGTTGTGGCGACTTGATTAAGCAATTCATTCAAATGAGTGATCAATAATGAAAGTACTTGTTTGTGAGGCACCGGGAAGTTTGCGGTATGCAGAAGGACAGATGCCTGTAGCGAAGGAAGGGCAGGCCCTGGTTCGTATTCATCGCATTGGTGTCTGTGGCACAGACTTGCATGCCTTCGAAGGTGTGCAGCCTTACTTTAAATATCCGCGCGTCCTTGGTCATGAACTCGCTGCAGAGTTTATTGAAGGGGACGGAGATACGTTCGCACCAGGAGACCACGTCACGGTACTTCCATACCTGAATTGTAATTCATGCATCGCGTGCCGGAATGGCAAGCCAAACTGTTGTGTCAACATGAACGTGTGTGGTGTCCATTCTGATGGCGGAATGGTTGAGTACCTTGCAATCCCTTATGACGCCGTTGTGAACGGACAGGGGCTTGCTTTGAATGAGCTGGCTCTCGTCGAACCAATTGCTATTGGTACGCATGCATTGACGCGCGCACAATTGCTTCCCGGTGAATTTGTACTTGTGATTGGTGCTGGCCCGATAGGACTTGGCATTATTGAGGTCGCTGCACTCCGTGGCGCCCGTGTTATTGCAATGGATGTGAATGATGCACGCCTTGCATTCTGTAGCGGGAATTTCAACGTTACTACCGTTATCAATCCCTTAAAAGTTGACGCTGCTTCGGAGCTGAAACGAATTACGGGAGGCGACATGCCCACGCTTGTGATCGACGCTACAGGAAACCGCAAAGCAATTAACGACGGCTTCAACTGGATTTCACATGGTGGGAGGTATGTTCTCGTCGGACTGCAAAAGGACGACATCGCATTTTCTCACCCGGAATTCCATAAGCGTGAGGCCACCCTGATGAGCAGCCGCAATGCGACAAAGGCCGATTTTAATTATGTGATTGAAAACATCAGGGCGAAACGGATCAATGTTCAAAAATTTATCACGCACAGCATACCATTTGATAAAGCCGCTCAGGAGTTTCCGACTCTGCTTGATCCCGAGCGCGGCGTTGTTAAAGCTGTTATTACGATGACTCAGCAGTAAGGCTCACTGAAAGGCAATCGATCAGCTTTGCTCAATTCCATTGGCATTCTCTTTTTTCACTTCGACGCAGAAAGCCATCGTGGCTCCTTTGAGCAAATCCTTAATGAGGTTTATGAATCGTCAAATTTACAACAGAACGATTTCCGTCGACGGTGTTGATATTTTTTATCGCGAGGCAGGAGACCGAAACAGACCAACGTTGTTGCTTCTTCATGGATTTCCGTCGTCTTCGGTAATGTTTAAAGAACTGATGGTCGTGCTTGCTGACGAGTATCACCTCGTTGCTCCGGATTATCCGGGATTTGGTTTCAGCGACTTTCCCTCGCCAGAAGATTTCGAATATTCATTCGATAACATTTCTGAAGTCATATATCGCTTTACTGAAGTGACAGAGCTCGATTCTTTCGTGATTTATCTTCACGATTATGGTTGTCCAATCGGCTTAAGAATATGTATGAAAAGTCCTGAGCGCATAAAGGGTATTATCTTTCAGGATGGGAATGCTTACATTGATGGCATCGGACGACAATGGAACGAA
>JAEZDW010000041.1 GCA_023417955.1 Bacteroidota bacterium | reverse complement strand
CTGTTGAGCTTGCGCTGATGAAAATGGCGCATATTTCAGGTGTTATTCCCGCCGGACAACTTATCGGCGATGGTGCCCTTACCGCTGAGGTAGGGTTAAAAAAAAAACTGATGTAAAATCAGAGACTACCAACGCGGTTGAGACCACTCCGCCGTCGCGTACGCCCTCCGGAACAGAAGTTTCTGTTGAAAAAACTGCCAACGGTACGGCGGCACCACTCATATCTACCAAGCCCGATTTCGCGGAGAAATCTAAATTCAAGGACGCACCAAAAACAACGGTCAGGCTGACTAACCTCCTTAAAGTAGAAACGAAGAAAGAGCAGACTACTACCCAGGAAGTTCAGCGCGAACCGGATATGCCGTTTTCACCTGAGCAACTCAAAGACGTGTGGAATGCCTACGCTGAAACGCGGAAGGTCTACCAGGCGGACTATCAATTGCTCAACCAGGAATACGAGCTCACCGATAATCGCATAACCATACCGTTGCATAATCCGGTTCAGGAAACGATCCTGACCAACATCCGCAGTGATCTGACAACGTTTTTGCGTGACAGGCTCCGAAACCAAAGTATACATGTGACAGGTGAGTTGCGCGAGACTGAACAACGCAAGGTCATTTATACCAATCGAGAGAAGTTCGACTACCTGGTGGCACGGAACCCTATGCTGCGCGAATTAAAGGACAGGCTCGGACTCGATACTGATTTCTAGTACCTAAGAATCTTTGTTTCTTTCTTCATGAACCTCCTGAGAATTTTTACAACGACAGCAATAATTGAAGGCATTTCATATCTGCTTCTGCTTTGCGTAGCGATGCCGTTGAAGTATTTTCTTGATATGCCAATTGCGGTGAAGTTAGTTGGCTGGGCGCACGGCGTTCTCTTCATGGAATACATGGCGCTGTTGGCGTTGTGCTGGATTCGCTACCGCTTACCTTTCACACTCGTACTATGGTGTTTCGCTGCGGCATTTCTGCCAATACTACCTTTCTTTGTTGATCAGCGGGTAAGGAAGCGCGCATTATCAGCATAGGACATCGCGTGCAGTTCAACGCAGCGTGTTTGTGGCGGAAAGCCCGAAGGGAAACCTTTTAGGCGATGGCAGAACTTGTTGGATTGAGGCTCGAGTTTTTTTTTCAACTTACCATTCTTGTCGGCTGGATTCGTGCGGTATAACTTCAGGGGCCAGGGGTGCGTGTGTGGATGAAGATCGAGGCCCGGTTGTCAGTATTTTTATGTATACTTGATCATATATGGAAGCGGCGCCCCAACCAAATAAAAGGATTAATATTGAACGAATTGCAGCAGCACTGATCGTTGCAAGCATCGTCATGTTCTGCCTAGTTTATTTCAGCAGCTTCCTGCAACCATTCATCCTGGCGGTGATGGTATGGTACTTCATTTTTGAGTTACGGGAGGCAGGTTCGAGGATTACATTTAAAGGCAGGCGAATGCCGCGATGGCTCGTCACGGCGCTTGCATTCGTGATTATCATAATGGTAGTTATCGGAGTAATTGAAATTATCTCCTATAACCTGGAGTTGATCAGGCAGCGACTTCCCGATTACTTCCGCAGTTTTCGCGAAATGATCGCAAACATAGAACAAGTTGAAGGGTTTGAAGACATTCAGCAACGCATTATAAATACTGTCCAGACTTTCGATTTCAATCCTGTTGTCGCAAGTTTCATAAACAGCCTTTCCGCAATCGCGGGTGACATTTTCTTAATTATCATTTACGTATTTTTCCTCCTCGCTGAGGACACACTTTTTAGGCGCAAGATGGCCATGCTAAGCACAGACTCGTCGCGCATTGAAAGTTTCCGCAGCATTTTGCGTCAGATACACGGATCAGTCAGAACGTATCTAATTGTAAAAACCTGGATGAGTATTCTCACCGGTATTGTCAGCTACGTAATCCTCATTTCATTCGGCGTGGATTTCCCGATTCTTTGGGCATTTATCATTTTCCTGCTGAACTATATTCCATATATCGGTTCATTCATTGCGACCTTGTTACCCGCAGCATTTGCCGTTTTTCAGTTTCAATCTTTTGCGATGTTCATTTGGGTGTTTCTGGCGATTCAAGTTGTTCAGGTCGGAGTTGGTAATATTCTTGAACCCAAGGTGATGGGAAAGACTCTAAATCTGAGTCCTCTCGGAGTTCTGCTGGCGTTGACGTTCTGGGGCATCATTTGGGGCATCACCGGGATGATCCTCTCGGTACCGATTACTTCGGTGATGGTGATCACAGCCTCGCGTTTCCCTGCTACGCGTTTTATCGCGGTAATATTGTCGGAGACAGGTGAAGTGCCGAGTGAGTAGTCTTACAGTGTTGTTTTTGGGCCAGCAGGCTGTGAGCATTTGCTGGCAGGAACCCCTTGAAAATTGTTAATCGGGTTGTACCTTACCTCGAGAATTTCTACTCTAACCTAATAATGTTATGCGTAAAGTCGCCCTTTATGTGCTATGTATTAGCCTATCCGTTGTAACTCTGCAGGCGCAGATTGTTTTCGAAAACGGATATTTTGTCAACAATTCAAATCAACGTATTGAGTGCCTGATAAGAAACTCCGACTGGCGAAGCAATCCCGCCACGTTTGACTACAAACTCACGGAAGATGGTCCGGTTGAGAAAGGTAACACAGAAACTGTACTCGAATTTGGTGTGAACGGTGGTAAACGCTATGTAACAGCGGACGTGCAAATGGACAGGTCTTCCGATCAGCTGAGTAAAATGAGCGCAGAGAGGAGTCCGATTTTTGAAGAGGAGAAACTCTTTCTGCAGGTCCTTATCCAGGGCAATGGTACATTGTATCAGTACGTGGATGGAGGTCTCATCCGGTTTTTCTATTCATTGGCGGGATCGGAAATAACACAGCTGGTCTATAAAAAATACCTGGCTAAGGATCACAATGTGGGAGTCAACAACCATTTCAGACAACAGCTTCATAATGAGTTCAAGTGCGCGGGAATAACGACGAGCGATGTTGATGATCTCGATTACACACCGCGGGCGATGAAGAAGTTTTTTATCAAATACAATGAATGCGTAAAATCAGATTACACACTGCACGACGCTGCAAAGAAACGGGGTAAGATTCACGTGAGTGTAAGACCGGGCTTGACGTTAGCGAGCTTCTCAATGAATAACAGCCAGACAGACGCGATGGATATGGATTTTGGCAGCAAGCAAACCTTCAGGCTTGGACTTGAAGCGGAATATATTTTGCCCTTTAATAAAAACAAGTGGGGAGTTGTCATTGAACCTACGTATCGTTTCTTCAAAATGACGAAGCAACGACCGAGCCCCGACGTATCCGGAGGTTTGCTGGTTGCCGATGTAAACTACTCGTCTATAGAAATTCCCATTGGCGTCAGGCATTACTTCTTCCTCACAGAAGGATCCAAGGTCTTCGTCAATGCGTTCATTTTGGTAGACGTTCCCGTCGACGATCCGAGCATCGAACAAACCAGGGCCGATGGATCATTAATCAATCGTTTCCCGCTTGATCCCGAAACCAATTTTGCCGTCGGTGTGGGCTATAAATTTAAGAACCGCCTCGGTGTTGAACTCAGAATTCACACAGAACGCGAAATAATGAGTGGCTATGGTTTCTGGAGTACAGACTACACAACATCGTCGCTGATCGTGGGCTATACGATATTCTGATGACCATGGCGTCTCAGGATTGATAATGTCTGGGATTGTTCTGTCACACGTGTTCCCGACAATCGGATTCAGAAAGCCTTCCAGGTATTCCTTTATAAGCACATAAAGCACATAGGTGAATATGTGAGCGCATCCCTGCCTTTAATTTGATAATTGTTGGCACTATTGCTGTGCACACAAGTTTAGGATCTATGTGAAGCAACGTCCGATACGGTGCGAAAACACTGATAACCAGTCCGAAAAAAAACCACATAATTCGTCCGGGGCATAATGGGATTGGTTTATCGGAGGAATTTCAGATATTTAGTGTTAATTATACACTTATGAGGAGCCTGCTGTTTACCATCGCTGTTTGTTGCCCGATTATTTCCGGACTTTGTCAGGATTCGCGCCTCCGTCTCTGGTATTCCAAACCTTCCGGTGATACCTGGGAGAATGCGCTACCGGTCGGTAATGGAAGGCTGGGCGCGATGGTGTACGGCAATGTAGTTAACGAAAGGGTTCAGTTGAATGAACATACTGTTTGGAGCGGGAGTCCTAACCGAAACGACAACCCAAAATCACTGGCAGCGCTTCCTGAAATTCGACGCCTGATTTTCGAAGGTAAACACAAGGAAGCGGAAGCGCTCGCCAACGAAGCCATCATTTCAAAATCATCACATGGGCAAATGTTTCAGCCCGTTGGAAGTCTTCACCTTTCGATGCCGGAACACGGGCGTTTCACCGAATACATGCGTGAGCTCGATATCGAAAGGGCCGTCGCGACAACCACATATAACGTTGACCAAACTACCTTCACGCGCGAGGTAATCGCATCGCTGGCGGACGGTGTGGTCGCCATACGACTAACAGCCTCCAAACCAAAAAGTATTTCTTTTACAGCGTCGTTTTCTACACCTCAACCCGATGCGACGATTGGTGTTTCTCGCAATAAAGAATTAACCATAAGTGGTGTTACAACGAGTCATGAAGGTGTTGAAGGTAAGGTTCGCTTTAAGGCAATCGCCCGCCTTAACGTTGAAGGAGGCTCTGTTTCTCCTTCGGACACATCACTGGTTGTCAGCAACGCAGACGCCGTCACCGTCTACATTTCAATTGCCACGAACTTCAAAAAATATGACGATTTAAGTGACGATGAAAATGCGAAAGCCTACGCACTACTCGACAACGCATTTCAGAGGAGCTATGAAAAAATGCTGTCCGACCATGTCGATGCTTATCAGAAATTATTCAATCGTGTCAAGCTTGATCTGGGCAACAGCAAGGCGTCATCCCTTCCGACAGATGAACGCCTTCGATCCTTCAATGCAGTATCAGACCCACAGCTTGTAACGCTCTACTTCCAGTTCGGAAGATATTTGTTGATATCGTCATCACAACCGGGAGGACAACCTGCAAATCTTCAGGGAATCTGGAATCATCGTATGCGCCCGCCCTGGGACAGCAAGTACACCATCAACATCAATGCGGAAATGAATTACTGGCCTGCTGAAAAGACGAACCTCCCCGAACTTCACGAACCGTTTCTGAAAATGGTTCAGGAGTTGGCAGAAACAGGGCGAGAGACAGCCAGGGTGATGTACGGCGCGCGGGGATGGATGGCCCACCACAATACAGATATCTGGAGGGCTACTGGCGCCGTCGACGCTGCGTTCTGGGGATGTTGGAGCGCCGGTGGCAGCTGGACAAGCCAACACCTCTGGGAACATTACCTATATAACGGTGATGTGAAATATCTCGCCTCGGTATATCCTGTCCTTAGGGAAGCGGCTAAGTTTTATGTTGACTTCCTTGTCAAACATCCAACCAAATCGTGGCTTATTGTTAATCCGGGAATGTCGCCGGAAAATGCACCACAGGCACATGGTGGATCGTCATTGGACGCAGGTACAACTATGGATAATCAAATTGTGTTTGATGTTTTTTCAAATGCGATAACGGCTGCAGAAATATTGAAAAAAGATGCTGCCTTTGTTGATACGCTCAGGCGAATGCGCGATCTGCTTCCTCCGATGCATATCGGACGTCACGGTCAATTGCAGGAATGGCTCGATGACATCGATGATCCGGAAGACAAACATCGTCACGTGTCACATCTTTACGGATTGTTTCCTTCAAATCAAATTTCTCCGTTTCGCACGCCGCAGCTTCACTCCGCGGCGAAGACCACACTTGTTCACAGAGGCGATGTTTCGACGGGATGGAGCATGGGTTGGAAGGTGAATTGGTGGGCGCGTCTGCTGGATGGCAATCGTGCGTTAAAGTTGATTCAGGATCAGCTTACTCCTGTAGGTACGAACGAAGGCGGTGGAGGAACATATAACAACTTGTTTGATGCGCATCCTCCTTTTCAAATTGATGGAAATTTTGGTTGTACCTCAGGAATTGCCGAAATGCTTATGCAGAGCAGCGACGGATCAGTATTTCTTTTACCGGCATTGCCCGATGCCTGGGTGCGCGGTAGCGTCAGCGGATTGCGCGCTCGCGGCGGTTTCGAAATAGTTGATTTGAAGTGGGAAGGTGGAAAACCCGTTAAGGTTGTGATTAAATCGACCCTGGGCGGCAACCTTCGCCTGCGAACTAAAAATGAGATGAAAGCGATAGCGGGGCGACTGAAGCCTTCACGCGACGAGAACCCAAATGCATTCTTTCAGGTCAACGCAACTGCTGCCCCGGTTATTTCTTCCGAGGCAGCCCTGGGGGAACCCGCGGTGACGGGGACGTATTTGTATGATATTCAGACAAAACGCGGTCAGGTAATAACTATCGTTTCAAAATAACAGGATGATCCGTCACGCAATCACATCATGACAAACTCAGTTACATTATTCCGAATCAACGAACGCGCAAACAGATACATTATATTCATGATCTTCCTTGGTGTTTTGGCATTGCTGCCTTTTTCAGCGCGAACACAGGCTAAGGGGCGCCCGGCTGGAACACCAATCAGTAGCGAGTTGTTCGGCCTTTTTTTCGAAGACATTAATTATTCAGCTGACGGCGGCTTATACGCTGAATTGATTCAAAACCGATCATTTGAATATAGTCCGACAGAACAACGGGAGTGGCATCCGCTTTCTTCTTGGGAATACCTTTCGCCGGGATTTTCTTACGGACAAATCTCAATAGAGACGAAGTCACCGGTTCATCCCAATAATCCACACTACCTGCTTTTAAACATCGAACACGTTGGACGTGAAGAAAAGCATTCAGGGCCTTCCGGTGTTGGAATAAGTAACACCGGTTTTGACGGAATAGTTGTCAAAAAAGGGGAGCGCTACAATTTTTCAGTGTTCGCGAAACAAATAAGCAGTTCTCCTGTTGCTGTCAGCGTAAGTCTGCAAACACACAAAGGTGAAATTCTCGCGGAAGAAAAAATTTCAATCAACTCTCCGGAATGGAAAAAGTATACAGGAGGTCTTGTTGCCCGGGAGGCTACTGATAGCGCTAAGTTGGTTCTACTTGCCGAAACCACGGGTACGATTGCGTTGGACGTAATTTCGCTTTTCCCGGAGCGTACATTCAAAAACAGGCCTAATGGATTACGCGCAGATCTCGCGCAAGTGCTTGCTGAGATGAAACCCCGATTTATCCGTTTCCCTGGTGGTTGCCTTGTTCACGGCGATGGATTAGGAAATATGTATCGGTGGAAGAACACCATTGGGCCAATTGAGCAACGTGTCGAACAAAGAAATATCTGGGGGTACCACCAAACTGGAGGACTTGGCTACTATGAGTACTTTCAGTTCTGCGAAGATATTGGTGCTAAACCTGTGCCTGTTCTTCCTGCAGCGGTGAGTTGTCAGAACTCCGGTGGCACCTGGCGGATTGGCGGGACAGGGCAAAGAGCATTGCCTTTGGATGAAATGGATGATTACGTTCAGGAGGTACTTGATCTCATTGAATGGGCCAACGGTCCGCCGACCTCCAAGTGGGGCTCCTTGCGCGCGGCTGCAGGACATCCCGCACCGTTCAATCTTGAATTTGTCGGTATTGGTAACGAAGACAAGATCACACCTGAATTTAAACAACGTTTCAAAATAATTTATGACGCGGTGAGGGCGAAGTATCCTGAAATCACCATAATCGGGACCGTTGGACCGTTTCCCGACGGCGAAGATTTCACCAAAGGATGGGAGTACGCTGATGCACTAGACGTGCCAATGATAGACGAACACTATTACAAAGAACCCCAATGGTTCCTCGGCAATCAATACCGGTACGACACGTATGATCGCACCAGGGCGCAGGTTTATCTCGGAGAGTATGCATCCTGGGGGAATAAAATGTACAACGCGATTGCAGAAGCGATTTATATGATCGGGCTTGAGAGAAATGGTGATGTGGTGCGAATGGCATCATACGCGCCGCTACTTGCAAAAAAAGGTCGCACGCAGTGGAAAACCGACCTGATCTTTTTTGACAACACGACCATATGTCTTACTCCTAATTATTATGTGCAGCAGTTATTCTCGCTCAACCAGGGTGACGTCTTCTTTCGCGATGTATTTTTAAATACACCTGCTGATTCCACCCTGGCAGCCTCGTGTGTGCGCGATTCGTCCTCAGGTGATCTGATTTTGAAAATCGTGAACGCGGACAAAACGCAACGTGAAGTCAAAGCAAATCTCACAGCTTTTGGTCGGATTGCTGCGACAGGTGAACAAACCGTGCTGAGTGGCGAGGCGGAGGCTGAAAATACATTTGAGAATCTTGCGATGATTTCGCCAGCGAGGTCCACGGTTAAAGTTCAAAAAGCATTCAGGTATACTGCACCCGCCATGTCGCTCACAGTGATTCGAATTAAGTCAAAGTAAAACCTCATCAAGAAAATCATGAGACTCAAAAGATCTTTTTTGCTGAACTTGCTATCGGGTGTCTTCGTCCTCGCATGTACGACGGGAGCGGCGAACGCACAAAGTAAGCCCGCTTCAAATCCCATAATTTTCGCAGATGTTCCGGATGCAGCTACCATCCGAGTTGGTGACGTGTACTATATGAGCAGTACGACGATGCACATGAATCCGGGACTGCCGGTTATGAAATCGAAGGATTTGGTGAACTGGCAACTGATCAGCTATGCGTACGATACGCTGGCCAGTATCGACGAGCTCAATCTCGACAACGGCAAGAGTACATATGGACGCGGCTCCTGGGCCAGTTCCATGCGCTTCCACAAGGGGACATACTATGTAACGACCTTTGCACAGACTACCGGAAAGACCTATATATTTTCAACAAAGAGCCTGGAGAATGGCCCGTGGAAGGTGCAGTCATTTTCTCCTTCATATCATGATCATACGCTATGGTTCGACGATGATGACCGGGTCTACCTTATCTATGGCGTCCGCAAACTTAAATTGGTTGAGCTATCTGAAGACCTTTCGGGTGTCAAGCCGGGTACGAATGAAGAGGTGATCATCGAAGATGCAAGTGCGCCTGCGAATGCAGACATCATGCTCGGTGCGGAAGGATCGCAGTTGTTCAAAGTTAATGGAAAGTACTACCTCTTTAATATCACATGGCCCAGAGGCGGCATGCGCACAGTTATCGTTCATCGTGCAGATAACATACGAGGACCGTGGGAAGGTAAGATGGCGTTGCAGGATTTGGGTGTCGCGCAGGGCGGGCTTATCGACACTCCTGACGGAAGATGGTTTTCGTATTTATTTCGTGACTACGGTTCCGTTGGACGCATACCATACCTGGTTCCCGTAGAATGGAAGGACGGATGGCCCGTGCTTGGAACCAAGGGCAAAGTTCCTGAAACATTGAATCTTCCGGCAAACAAAAGTCTTATTCCCGGAATTGTTGCGTCGGATGAATTTCAAAGAAAAAAAGGTGAGCCTGCATTACCATTGGTATGGCAATGGAATCACAATCCCGACAATGCACATTGGTCGTTAAGTGCAAGGAAAGGACACTTCAGGATTACGACCTCGCGTGTAGATACATCATTTTATCTCGTAAAAAATATACTTACACAGCGCACAATTGGGCCCGAGTGTTCGGGTTATACTAAACTGGATGTGTCCAACATGAAAGATGGCGACTTCGCAGGGTTGACCTTGTTTCAGA
Organism: Bacteroidota bacterium; assembly: GCA_023417955.1. Classification (GTDB taxonomy): domain Bacteria; phylum Bacteroidota; class Bacteroidia; order Cytophagales; family Cyclobacteriaceae; genus Ohtaekwangia. The sequence goes on along the minus strand of JAEZDW010000041.1, from coordinate 3,180 downwards.
AGAAATATGGTCAGGTTGGCGTGCAATACGCGAATGGACAAAAGGCAATTGTGATGATAAGCGCTGAGTCTGGTAAACCGGTCGAGCTGGAACGCGTCACACTGTCGCAGAATACGGTGTTTCTCAAAGCCGAGTGTAATTTTCAAGACCGCACGGACACCGGTGAGTTTTTCTATAGTCTCGATGGTAAATCGTGGAAGCGTATAGGTGGCCAACTCAAGATGTCGTACACTCTTCCGCACTTCATGGGTTATCGTTTCGGATTATTCAATTATGCGACAAAAAGCGCCGGCGGATTTGTAGACTTCGATTACTTTAGGATATCCGAAAGGCGTCAGTGACCTTTATTTGGGAAAAAGACGAGCATATTTGTCGTAGTCCCTGGGTAAATACGTAACCGCCGGTTCTGTGGCAGCGGTTATGCTGCTCTCGGCTATGCTACGCTCCGACACAGCAGATTTTTTAGTTTCGTCTTGATAGACACTTTATTTGGGTGCAACTTTAGTTATCAATTTTCCAGAGTTATGGCTGACAGTAGCAATTCATTCTCCCGTCGGAAGTTTGTGGGTAATACGCTTGCAATGCTTGGAGCAGGGGCGATGGTGAACAAGGCGTACGGATTCGGTAATCCTGTAGCCACCAGAGTGACCGTTCAACAAATCATTGATACTGTGACCCAGGGCATCGCTCTTGGAACAGGCACCGTTGATACACTGAAAGCAGGGAAAGGTGATTCAGTTGTTACTGGCATTGTCACGACGATGTTCGCAACAGTTGATGTCATTCGCAAAGCAATTGATCTGAAATCAAATTTCATCATTGCTCACGAACCAACGTTTTACAATCATACTGATGATGTGACCTGGCTGGAACGCGATGATGTATATCGGTTCAAAAAGGACCTTTTGGAAAAAAATAATATCGTTATCTGGAGATTACACGACTATATTCATTCGTTCCGCCCGGATGGTGTCTTAACCGGTGTCCTCCAGGACTTGGGTTGGGAAAAGTATTACAATCCAGCGGAACCCCGGGTGGTGAAGGTACCTCCACTGAAGCTGGGAGAGCTAATCAACCTTGTGAAGGAAAAGTTGTCAATCGAAACCCTACGATTCATCGGGGACCGCGATCAGGTGTGCGAACGAATAGCGGTGTTTCCGGGCGCCTCCGGTGGTCGCGGACAGATCGGCGCGCTGTCTTCGCTTAAACCTGACGTTATGATTTGTGGTGAGGTGGCCGAGTGGGAGACCAGTGAATACATTCGCGATGCCCAGTCAATAGGTCGTAAACAAAGCCTCGTTGTTCTCGGTCATGCGCGCAGTGAACAACCCGGAATGAGATGGCTGAAGGAATGGTTGCAACCGAAGTATCCGGATCTGAAAATCACGCATATTCCTTCGGGGAGTCCGTTTGTTTTTGCGTAACACGATGTCCATAATTGTTGGTGCATTAACATCCTTTCTTATTCTGATTCCGGCGGTTTGTTACGTGCAGACTGATATGATACGGATTGAGCACATCGGACCTGAGGATAAACCAATTCCTGCACTCACAATATCCACTGCCCGAATTGAAATCCCCTCAACGGAAGGACTTGTAGTAGTCACAAAAGAGGCTTTACAGCTTATTGTGCAGGAAGTCAGGTTGAGCACCTTGAAAAACTCCGCAGCTCCATCAACTCCTGCATTTGGTACATTTAAGGTCACTTTTGACGCAGGTAGCGAGCACTTTTATCTGACTACACGGTTTAATGCGATTCGATTCTTCAATCATCTTCGGGATGTGACACGCGAGAAAGACGGCAGCGGCCAGTTGGACAACTACCTTTCCTATCTGGTGTCGCGGATTGAGTAAGTACTGCCATTGCATGAATGATTTTGGAATCATTTCAACGTTTTGAATAATACATTTCCCGGAGTAGATTTGTTTATATCGTCTGAATGAAGATCCAGGTTCTTTCAAAAGCACTCATCATACTCCTTTGGGTTTGCACCTTTGTGGTTGCAATGTGCTGGATTTTTTGGGAGAATCCACCATTCGATCCTGAGCCCATCACGGTGGTTACCGGACTAATTTCGACGGCTGTGACCGCCCTGCTTAATGAATTCGGATCGCGACTGGAAGAAGAAGAGTACTCCCTCGCTTATGCCCTTGCCTACGGATATGTAAACAACTTTGTCGAACCGTTGCTGTCGGAACTGCTCAGGATGTCGGCTGAAGAAGGTAAACCGCCCGTGTTGCTCATTTATATGCCTGATAAACTTGCAGAACTCGAACCACGAAACATTGAACGTGTACTTGCAAAGATCCGGCTTAGGAACGTTAAGGAAGAGGTCGTTAATCTGCAATTCAGGGAAGGCCGGGCAAGAGATGTACTCACCGTATCAAGCGGAGATAACCGTATGTATTTTGATTTCCCGAACACGTTGTTAAGTCTTAACAGCCTGATTGATTTCAAGGTTGAATCGCGAAAGAATAAATTCAGCGAAGGCGAAAAGGAACGTTTGGGTAAAGAGAACATTCAAAGGTTTCGCACCGTTGTGGAAGAAATGCTTGATCGGAAAGATCTGCTGAGTTATGTGCGTTTCGTCGATCGGAATCTCAACTTCGAAATTGGCTCCAGCCATGAAAACGTATCTGATGGTATGGAGGCTCCCCGTTGACAAGGTGCTCAGGGCTGATTAGTACGGCATTGAAGTACGAGTAATAACTGCGGCTTTTTCTAAAGTGACGGTGCAAAAATCCTCGTTGTAAAACATTTGGCCTATTTTTGGTGAATGGAGTTATTCAAGAATGTGCGTCCCGCAGCGCCTCATGAATTCAATTCTGTGGGTAAATTAATGGTTAGTGTTTATCAACAACTCGATGGATTCCCCAAACCCGTGGAGCAGCCTGCATACTACGAGATGCTTGCTAATGTCGGGGCACTTACTTCGAAACCAGGAACAGAGATTTTTGTTGCTATCGAAAATGACATTATCACCGGGGCGGTCGTATACTTTGATGACATGCAGTATTATGGCTCCGGTGGAACTGCTACGCGTGAAAAGTTGGCTGCGGGATTCCGTCTGCTTGCTGTTGATCCGAGGCAGCGGGGCAAGGGCATTGGTAAGCTGCTGACATGTATTGTATTGAAAAGGCACGCGATAAAGGCCATCGCCAACTCATCATCCACACGAC
>JAEZDW010000026.1 GCA_023417955.1 Bacteroidota bacterium | reverse complement strand
GTGTTGAGGCAGGTATGCAATTACCGCATCTTTTGGTGCCGATACCTTCCCACGGGTTGGCTTATTAACGCCGGCAATAATCTTGAGAAGGGTTGACTTTCCGGCGCCGTTCTTTCCCATCAGGGCGATGCGGTCATTCTCATTTATGTTGAACGTAATGTTACTAAACAGCGCGGAGCCGTTGAATTCGACGGTAACGGAATCTACAGATATCATCAGTCTTGAAATAAGCCGGCAAAAATAGCATATTTTTGATACTTTGTTTTCAAAATCAACTACCGCACATCGTGGAAACACCAAGCGTTGCCGATTCATATAATGCATGGTCTGGCAGTTACGACGAAGACCGGAATGCAACCCGCGACATGGAAGCAGCAGCGGTTCGCGAATTGCTGGCAGGGCGAAGATATAAGCGCACCGTAGAAGCCGGCTGCGGTACTGGCAAAAATACAGTCTGGCTCGCAGAATTATCGGATGAACTCGTTTGCATGGACGTATCCGCCGGAATGCTTGCACGCGCCCGTGAGAAAGTGACTCAATCGGATGTCTCTTTCATCCAGACGGACCTTACAGAAGTCTGGCCGGTGGATGACGCGTCGTGCGACCTGGTTGTCTTTAGCCTTGTCCTTGAGCACATCAAGGAATTTAGACACGTCTTCGCGGAGGCTTTCCGTTGTCTGTTCCGGGAGGGGATATGTACATCGGTGAATTACATCCGTTCCGGCAGTACCAGGGTGGCAAAGCGCGGTTTGAAACCAACCATGGCCTGCATGAGGTGACTTCCTATACACACCATGTTTCTGCCTACGTAGATGCGGCGTACCAGCAGGGGTTCGAAATGTCTGTTCTGCGCGAGTTTTTTGACGATGGCGATATAACGCCACGTATACTGGCGTTCATGTTCAGGAAGCCTGTCTGAAAGCGATTTTATTCACTGCGGAGTGTTGAAGCCGGATTGGCAGTAGCCGCTTTGAATGCCTGCGTACTGACCACCAGCAAGGTAAAGATCAGTGCGATAAGACCGGCAATCGGTAATACCCATAGTGGAAAACCAATCCGATACGGATACCGCTCCAATAAAGCTTCTGCGGCCCACCAGGCTACAGGTGAGGCAATCACAAACCCTGCCAGTACCAGCAAGGTGAACTCACGCGAGATCAAAAACATGAGGTTTGATACCGATGCCCCCAATACCTTTCGGATACCGACTTCCTTCGTTCGCTGTTCTGCGGTAAAGGCAGCAAGCCCAAATAAACCAAGCCCTGTGATGCAGATTGCAAGCATCGTAAAAACCGTGCTGAACTTGCTCATCAGGTTGATGTACCGGAACTTCCTGGCAAATTCAACATCGACGAAGCTGTACTCGAAGGGGTAGGCGGGGTTGTGCTTCCGAAACAAACCTTCTACTATCCCAAGTGATTCCTGAAGGGGACGATTTGCTGATAGCCTTACGGTTACCGAGCTCATCCAGTCAGGAATTTTTACGATCATCATCGGTGCCACCTCCTGGAACAATGAACCCATTAATACGTTATCCGTAATGCCAATGATCTGGCGTTTCGTTCCCCACATGGTTACAGTCTCACCAATGGGATCGGTCAAACCCATTACGTCAAGCGCTGCCTTGTTGATTATGATGGCTGACGTATCGCTGGGAAAGTCTTCCGAGAAGTCCCGGCCCTGGAGCATACGGATGCCCATCGTTTTTGTGTAGTCGTATTCGGTTGCGATTGTCGTAAAGATTACTTTCAGATCCTCGGGCTTTCCGGGCCAGTCAAGGAAGTTGTTTGAGTAGATGTCCGTGATGGGACTGTTAGACTTCGTTACGGATTCCACAACGCCACTTGACAATAGTTCCTGCTTCAATGTTGGGTAATTGCGTCCCAGTTCCGAGTTATATGAAATCGTGATAAGGTTCTCCTGATTGTAACCAAGCTGACGGGCTTTGACGTGCTTGATTTGTTGCATTACAACAATGCTTACAACGACGAGTACAATAGCAATCAGAAACTGCATCACAACAAGAACTTTCCTCGGGGTTGTCGCTCCACGACCAAATTTGATTTTCCCCTTCAAGACGCGTGTGACGTTGAAGGATGAAAGGTAGAATGCGGGATAACTGCCCGATACAACGCCGGTTACTAAAATCACTCCTGCTGCGAATAACCAGAATGCGGGTGAAGTATAATCTATGTACAGACTTTTTTCTATTAGCGTGTTGTATAGTGGCAGCGACGCTTCGGTAAGTAACACAGCAACAATGAATGCGAATGCAGCAATAAGCACCGATTCTCCTATGAATTGAACGATCAGTTGCCTTCGCATTGAACCAACGCTCTTGCGAATGCCAACCTCGCGTGCGCGGCGCTCCGAACGGGCGGTTGCCAGATTCATAAAATTGATACAGGCAATTGCCAAAATGAAGATCCCGACAAGGCTGAACATGTTCACGTAATCAGCCATGCCTCCGGCTTCTTTTCCGTCTTTGAAATTCGAATAAAGTCGCCACCGTGAAATAGGATGAAGAAAGAATTCACGTTTGAGATCATCCTGTCCTTTTTCAGTGAGAAGGTTTCGGATATTGGCTTCAACTTCTTCGCGGGTTGTGCCATCGTGCAACTGCACGTAGGCAGGCCACGAATAGTTGCCCCAGTTTTGGCGCTCGCTACGGATCCAGTCCGACTTTTCATATAAGGAGAAGGGGAGGAGGAAGTCAAATTCGAAAGTTGAGTTATCAGGTATATCCCTTAACACACCGGTAACCTTTAAATCCTCGGCATCGTCGAGGCGCATAACTTTCCCGACTGGATCTTCATCTCCGAAGAAGGCACGCGCCGTCGACTCAGTGATTACGATCGATTGAGGATCGTTAAACACCTGATCTGGTTGTCCCTGTCGCAGCGGAAACGTGAACATCAGGAGAAATTCATCGGTTACATAGAATCCCTTCTTCTTGAATCTTGTCTCGGCTACAGTCAAAAGGTGGTTGGAGCCCCAATCGGTAGTCACTGCGTATTTTATGTGGCTGTCGCGTTCACGGACACCTTCTGCTGTGGGCAGCGGCGCGGATGTCCAGGAGTTTATCTTTCCGTCGAAGTGTGCATTGATCCAAACCTGGTAAATGGAGTTCTTGTTTTCATGGCAGCTGTCAAAAGATAACTCATGCCGGACCCAGAGAGTGATCAGGATACAACACGCGATACCGATGGCAAGTCCGAAAATATTGATGAAAGAATAGACGACATTCCGGCGCATATTCCGGAGCGCTACCAGGAGATTGTTTTTAAGCATTGCCTTTGAATTTCAGTATAGAGACTACAGAAGTCACAAAAGGTTGCGCCGGGCAAAACGTTTTGTTTGGCAGACATGAAACCGTTCCCTGCGATTGAAAAAGACGAACGCCAAAACGACCTCAGGGAGTCAGGCAAGAGAAGACATGACGATTACAGAGGCGATGCATGATTCCCGCAAACGGGGTGATTTTCAGGCGTGTCGAAACACTTAATTTCGATGGTGAACCTAAATCCTGAATCATGAAAAGTCTGATCATTGTTTCCCTATTGTTTATGTCGGCTTTGGTTAGTGCACAAGAGACCAGTGCAGAAGAAGACTTCCAGCGCTTGCGGGCAGAGATGGCTCTGAAAAACATAAGCGAGCGAGGTGTCCGGTTTGAAGGAGCCTGGGCCACTTTCGAAGGTACAGCACCTCCACCGGGTGAAACGATTGGTGATACGTATCTAGAAGCCGCATTTAATTTGGGTAACGTAATCCTGAACGACAAGGAGCGGATGCTTGAGAACTTTCGAATTCGCTACGATATCCATCGCGACGAGATGGAATTCAAGACTCCAAATGGAGTGCGCGTTCTTCCCGGTGCAAAAATCAAAAGCTTTGTCATGCTCGACTCAATAACGGGTACACGCCGATACTTCATGCGGGGCAATGTTCTCTCCACATCACGCGATCTGCTCTATGATGGATTTTTTGAGATCCTGAACGAAGGTGCAGTCCCGGTGCTCAAAAGGAGCACAATATTCATAAAGAAGGCTGACTACCGGCCTGAACTCGATGTCGGTACTCGTGACACCAGAATTCTGAAAAAGCACGAATACTTTTTACTGATTGATAAAACCATTCGGGAAGTCCCGGGTCAGAAAAAGAAGGTCTTCGATATATTCGGGAGTTACGAACAGGCAATTGAGGCCTTTGCTAAACAAAACGGTCTGAATCCTTCAAAGGAAAGCGATCTCATTCGGATCGTTGATCATTATAATAGCCTTATCGCTGGTACAAACTAGTAAGAGTGCATCCTTAGCGCAGGAAAATGCCGGAAACTTTGTAAATTGTTTCCAGCGTTATGCGTTTCCCGTCCCTACCCAATACCTCATTAATTATTGGAATCCTTATTGGGTTTTGCCTTTCTCATGTCGTTGCGCAGAAAAAATACTTTGAATACAACAATCCCGCTGCCATCAGACTCTCTAAAAAGGAGTTAAACCTCGTCACTGGCAGGGAATGGTTTCTGAACCGGATCGAATTTGTGAGTCGCGGTGATACGCTGGATTTTCCTGGTTATGGCGGTCACGCGTTTAAGGCGGACAAGACATTCGCAGCCTTCAGGACTTCCGGCACGTGGAGCGTATTCAAGAAGAAATACATTGTGTGTAAACCGGATACGTCAGGCTTGCGGCCAAACATTCCTGATATCGTACTCGGTGTCGTCTCAATCTCCGACACTTCATTGGTGCTCCAAAAACTGCACTCGAGCAGTCGTGATATGTTTCGCACTTACTATTTCCATGCGCGATATAACATTTCTGCTCGTCAGGGT
>JAEZDW010000484.1 GCA_023417955.1 Bacteroidota bacterium | reverse complement strand
CTAATAATGTGAAAGCCGAAAACGGCCTTGATATTCAGACTACTCTCGATATCAACCTCCAGGATGTAGCAGAGACTGCCCTTCACAAAGCTATGCTCGCTCATAATGCGGATGACGGCCTCGTGGTTGTAATGGAAGTAAAGACAGGGGAGGTAAAAGCAATATCTAACCTGAGTTCCAATGGAAATGGCACCTTTTCCGAGCGATTCAACTTCGCCACAGGCGGATTATTTGAACCGGGGTCGACATTCAAACTTGCAACCATGATTGCCTTGCTTGAAGACTCACCCGTTGAACTTGAAGATAGCGTGGATACCGGCAATGGTGAGTACACATTTTACAACGTAACCGTGCGCGACCACGAAGAGGGCGGATTAGGTAAGGTTACCATTCAACAGGCATTCGAACACTCTTCGAACGTTGCCATGGCGCGTCTTGTTGACAAGCACTTCGGACTGCGCCCGCATAAATTCCTCGAGTACGTCGACGATCTGCGTCAGTCGAAGCCATTGGGTATCCAGATTTCAGGAGAGCCAATTCCGAAGATCAAGAGACCCGGTGAGAAAGGCTGGAGTGGTATCAGCCTGCCGTGGATGGCATATGGTTACGGATTTGAAGTCACGCCGCTTCACACACTCGCGTTATATAACGCGGTAGCAAATGACGGCGTCATGATTAAGCCGCTTTTTGTCCGCAGCATTCGTCGCGCTGACGAGGTGGAACAGACATTCAGGTCGGATGTGATCAACAGTAAAATCTGTTCGAAAAAGACATTGAAGAAACTGAAAACGCTGCTTGAAGGAGTTGTTGAAAACGGGACGGCTAAAAATATTCGTGGTTCACACTATCGTATCGCGGGCAAAACCGGCACTGCTCAGATACTGGAAAAAGGTCGCTATACGCGGAAGTATATCACTTCATTCGTCGGTTACTTTCCGGCTGATGCACCGAAGTACACGGCAATCGTTATGATCAAAAATCCGCGTGGATGGCACCAGTATGGTTCGAGCGTCGCGGCACCCGTTTTTAAAGAAATTGCCGATAATATCTACGCGCGTGATATCAATCTGCACGAGGCCATGATGAACGAGAAGCGCACCGACAGTGATGTATTGCCGGTGATCCGCGCAGGTAATCAACAGGAGCTCGCTCTTTTGTGCGAGGAATTGGGAATTCCAAGTGAGAACAGAATGGAGGAAGAATGGGTTCGTACGGTTCGCAACGGTAACGCTGTAGGCTGGAAGAAAGCCCTTGCCGGTCAGGATCTTGTTCCTGACGTAAACGGTATGACATTCCGCGACGCCATTTTCCTTCTTGAGAAGGCCGGACTACGTGTCTTTTTTGAAGGTAATGGCCGCGTTCGAAATCAATCCCTGCAACCCGGAAAGCGAATCCGGAAAGGTGATGCCATTTATTTACGACTGGGATAAGACCTGATGAAGGAACTCAAGGACATATTGTACAAAGTTTCACTGACGTCAACCTACGGGAATATGAACGTTGCCGTAGAGGGGATATGCTTTGATTCCAGGAAAGTGGGACGGGGGTTCCTTTTTGTGGCCGTCAGGGGTACCGTTAGCGATGGTCATGCTTTTATTCCAAAGGCAATAGACCTGGGCGCCACGGTGATCGTGTGTGAACGTCTTCCGGAAAGCATTACAGAATCCGTCACATTTGTCACCGTCAGGAATACAGCCAATGCGCTCGGCATCATGGCTTCGAATTTCTTTGACAACCCCTCCAGGAAACTGAAGCTAATTGGAGTCACTGGCACCAATGGAAAGACCACCACCGTAACACTGCTATATCAATTGTTTATAAATCTCGGTTTCCGAACCGGATTGATCAGCACCGTAGAGAACAGGATAATTGAACAGGTGGTCCCTGCGACCCATACAACGCCGGATCCTCTTCAGCTGAATCAACTGCTTGCCCGGATGGCTGATGATGGATGTCTGTATGTTTTTATGGAGGTTAGTTCGCACGCAGTGGATCAGGAACGGATAGCCGGGCTCAAATTCGCGGGTGCGGTCTTTACAAATATCACCCACGATCACCTCGATTATCACAAGACATTTGATAACTATATCAAAGCGAATAAGAAGTTTTTTGATGAACTATCCGCCGACGCCTTTGCCCTCGTGAACGCGGACGACAAGCGGGGAATGGTAATGCTGCAGAACACGCGCGCAGCAAAACACTCGTTTGGCCTGAAGAAGATGACTGATTTCAAAGCCCGAATCATCACAAACTCCATTGAAGGGCTTGAACTCGACGTCGATGGGAAAAGTGTTTGGTTCAAGATGATCGGCGATTTCAATGCGTATAATCTGCTGGGTGTGTATGCAACGGCAGTGCTACTTGGCCAGGAGCCGGATGAGGTGCTGACGCAATTGTCGTCGCTGCGTGGTGCGCCCGGACGTTTTGAACAGGTAAAGCCCGGCGCGAAAGTGATTGCTATCGTAGACTATGCGCATACGCCGGATGCCCTGCAGAATGTACTTGATACCATTTCGCAATTCCGCACAGGAACAGAACAAGTGATCACGGTCGTGGGTTGCGGCGGCAACAGAGACAAGACGAAGCGTCCTCTGATGGCATCAATTGCATGCAGGCTCAGCGACAAGGTCGTACTTACTTCCGACAATCCGCGCGACGAGGACCCCATGGAAATCATCAGAGATATGCAAAGCGGAATCATGCCAGGTGAAGCTAAGAAAACACTTGTCATTGCAGACCGTGAAGAAGCCATCAAGACCGCATGTATGATGGCGAAAGAGAAAGATATCGTACTCGTGGCTGGTAAAGGACACGAGACCTACCAGGAGATCAAGGGTGTTAAGCATCCGTTTGACGATCGCGAGGTGGTTGAAAGAATGTTAAGAATGTTTTCGAACTGACAATTGATAAGAACGCTTAAAGCGACAGAATAAACAGTATGTTATACTACCTGTTTGATTATCTGAATTCACTCGATGTTCCCGGTGCCGGACTGTTTCAGTACATCTCGTTCCGGGCCGGGTTGGCTGCGTTCATTTCATTGATGATCACGATTACCTTTGGAAAAAATCTGATCTCATTCCTGCGTCGCAAGCAGGTAGGTGAGGATATACGCGACCTCGGTCTCGACGGACAGATGCAGAAAAAGGGCACACCCACAATGGGTGGTCTGATTATCATAGCCGCGATACTGGTTCCCACGTTGTTACTTGCACGTCTTGATAACGTCTACATTATACTGCTCGTTGTGACTACGTGCTGGCTCGGTCTGATCGGGTTCCTCGATGACTATATTAAGGTGTTCAGAAAAAACAAGGAGGGACTTGCAGGAAGGTTCAAGATCGTCGGTCAGGTGAGCATTGGTTTGATTGTCGGCCTCGTGTTGTACTTCCACGATGACGTCGTTATTCGCGAAGTAAAGGGAACGCAGCTTCCGAACTTTCAGATCGAAGATTTTGACCGCGGTATTGACGAACGCGTGAACTACACCGACGTGAAGTCAATGCGTACTACCGTACCTTTTGTCAAAGACAATGAACTTGACTATAGCAAGATCCTTCCGTTCGTGCCCGAGGAGTTTACGTGGATCATTTACGTGGCTGTCGTCATTCTGATTATTACGGCTGTTTCTAACGGCGCAAACATAACGGATGGTATAGACGGGCTTGCTGCCGGAACGTCGGGAATTATTGGACTTACGCTCGCGGTATTTGCATATGTTTCAGGGCGTATTGACTTCAGTAATTATCTGAACATCATGTATATCCCCAACCTGGGTGAGCTGGTAATTTTTTGTACGGCCTTCGTTGGTGCGTGCACCGGCTTCCTTTGGTACAACGCTTATCCCGCGCAGGTTTTTATGGGAGACACTGGCAGCCTTACCCTCGGAGGAATAATCGCTGTTCTTGCTCTGGCTGTCAGAAAGGAACTCCTGATCCCTGTGCTTTGCGGAATCTTCCTGGTGGAGAACATTTCAGTGCTGTTGCAGGTGTCGTACTTCAAGTACACGAAGAAAAAATATGGTGAAGGTCGCCGCATTTTCCTGATGTCGCCACTGCACCACCATTATCAAAAGAAAAACATTCCTGAAGCGAAAATCGTCACGCGCTTCTGGATTGTAGGAATACTGCTGGCGATGACAACACTTGCTTTCCTGAAACTCCGATGAAGAAAAGGGTCGTCATATTAGGCGCTGGAGAAAGCGGAACAGGAGCGGCGATCCTTGCTGCTAAGCAGGGCTTTGAAGTCTTTGTTTCTGAATACGGAACGATCAAAGATAAGTATCGCGATGAGCTCGAACATCATCTGATCCCCTTTGAAGAAGGTGGTCATACTGAAAAGCTCGTCCTGAACGCAGATATTATGATCAAAAGCCCGGGTGTTCCGGAGAAGGCAGGGATCGTAAAAAAGGCCAGGGAGGCGAACATTGAAATCATTGACGAACTCGAATTTGCATTCCGTTTCCTGAAAGGAAAAGTGATCGCTATATCAGGAACAAATGGCAAGACTACCACAACGCTTTTGACGTATCACCTGATGAAGAATGCCGGATTCAAGGTCGCACTCGGCGGAAATGTTGGCAAAAGTCTCGCACGGCAAATCACTGAAGACACGTACGATTGGTACGTTCTTGAAGTCAGCAGCTTTCAGCTCGACGGATGGAATACGTTCGCCCCGGAGATCGCGATTCTGTTGAATATCACTCCCGACCATCTCGATCGCTATGAGTACCAGATGCAGAATTACGTGAATTCAAAGTTCAGGTTAATTCAGGCGATGCGTGAGCAGCACCAGTTTATCTTTTTTTCCGATGACACCGTCATCCGGAAGGAGATTGGAGCCCGAAACATTGCGCCTCAACAGATACCCGTGTCATTGATCCCGGAGAGTCGCGCAACAGTACATTACAATGGCGAGGCGATGCAGTTCAATTTCCGCGAAACATTTACTATCGCGCAGTCGGACACAACATTGAAAGGCCCACATAATCTTATTAATACAATGGCTGCTGTTTCTGCGGTATATCTCGCGGGCGCGGCGGTGACCGATATCCGGGAGGGTCTAAAGACATTTAAGAATGCACCCCATCGCCTCGAGTCGGTAGCCACAATAGACGGAGTGGAGTTCGTTAACGATTCAAAAGCGACAAATGTCGACTCCGTAATATATGCTCTGGGAAGTTACAACGGACCTCTTGTCTGGATCGCCGGAGGAGTCGACAAAGGAAATGATTATTCCGTAATCCGTGACCAGGTGCAAAAGAAGGTGCGCGCACTCATTTGCCTCGGAAAGGATAACGACAAATTAACGAAAGCGTTTAACGGTGTCGTGCCCGTTATACGCGAAACACAAAGCGTGAAGGATCTTGTACGTATGGCGCTCGAGTTGGCGTCTGCCGGAGATGTGGTGCTGTTGAGTCCCGCGTGTGCAAGCTTCGACCTCTTTAAGAGTTATGAGGATCGTGGTGACCAGTTTCGTGCGGCGACCCTGGAACTGAAAAAAGAACGTGAACATCAATCGTAATGACTATGATGGACAAGATAAAAACATGGGCAGATAAGAACCTGCAGGGTGACCGGGTCATTTGGGCGGTTGTGTTTGCATTGTCACTGATCAGCATTCTGGTCGTGTACAGTTCCATTGGAACGCTGGCATTCAAACGCGCGTCAAGTCCCGAGCAACTGCTCATTAAGCATACCTTCCACGTATTCGTAGGACTGGCGGCGATGTGGTTCGCACACCGGATTGACTATCGTTACTATTCGCGTCTATCTCGTATCGGACTGTGGGTAAGTATACCGTTGCTGATCTACACATTTACAAACGGTACCACCGTCAATGATGCGGCGCGTTGGATTCAGGTTCCCATTGTCGGATCGTTTCAGCCCTCTGATTTCGCGAGCCTTTGCCTGATTGTAAACCTCGCGAGTATGCTGTCAAAGAGACAACAGCATATCGAGGACATTCGCGAATCACTTATTCCGATTCTGTTCTGGTGTGGTATCATCTGCGGACTGATAGCGCTAACGAATATGTCGACTGCGATATTGTTGCTGTTGACTTGCCTCCTGATCATGTTTATTGGTCGTGTACCGATGAAATACCTCGCTATGTTGATTTTCGTCGGGTTGTTGTTTGGGGCGCTTGCATTCAAGTTCGGCGTCCGCGGTGGTACAATGGTTTCGCGCGTAAGTGATTACACAGAATTTGTTCAGGGTAAAAAAGAACCACAGTTTCAGTTGAAGCACAGCCTGATTGCAATCGCGACGGGAGGAGTTGTCGGAAAAGGGCCCGGCAACAGTGATCAGCGCAATATACTTCCCAACCCGTTCGCAGATTTCGTGTTCGCCATCCTGATTGAAGAATACGGTATGGCGGGAGCGATGGCTGTGTTGATGCTCTATCTGACATTGCTGCATCGTGGAATGAAGGCAGCTTATAACAGTGAGCGCGCATTTGGCGGACTGCTGTCGGCAGGGTTGTGCTTTGATATAGTCTGCCAGGCTATGATCAATATGGGTGTCGTTGTGGGTCTGGGACCAATTACAGGGCAACCACTGCCGCTGATCTCCATGGGGGGAACGTCAATGGTGTTTACCGGCCTTGCATTAGGCATCGTGTTGAGCGTAAGTCGCGGTGAACAGGATTCGGGTTGGTCGGAAAAAGCTGATGGTGAAATAAGAGTACGTGAACCTCGCAATGTATCAACAGCAAAAGCTGCTGCATAATTGAGTACAAATAAACGATATCGTCTGATCGTAAGCGGTGGTGGCACCGGTGGGCATATTTTTCCTGCCGTCGCGATCGCGAACGAATTCCGTGAACGTCATCCGGATGCCGAGATATTATTCGTCGGTGCCAGGGGTCGTATGGAAATGACGCGCGTGCCGGATGCCGGCTACCCGATTGTCGGGTTGTGGATCAGCGGACTTCAACGCAGGCTCACCTGGAGCAATCTCATGTTTCCGATAAAAGTTATCGCGAGCTTCTTTAAGGCGCGAAAACTTGTCAGGGAATTCAATCCTGATGTTGTAATCGGAACAGGTGGCTATGCAAGTGGTCCGATCATGATGGCCGCAACGGCTGCGGGTATCCCGACAGTTGTCCAGGAGCAGAATTCGTTCGCCGGCCTGGCAAACAAACAGGTAGCGTCCAAAGCAGCGCGTATATGCGTAGCCTATGACGGAATGGAAAAATACTTCCCGAAAGACAAGATTGTGCTTACCGGTAATCCGGTAAGAAAAGATATTCTTTCCACGCGCGAGAAACGAAGTGAGGCGCTATCACATTTTAACTTCAGCCCCGGCAAGAAAACACTATTGATTGTCGGCGGAAGTCTGGGCGCGAGAACGATCAATGAAAGTATTATTAACAACATCACCAAGCTTGTCGAATCAGGGATTCAGGTGATCTGGCAGACGGGAAAAGGATATTACGAAGCATATCGGTCCAGACTCGAAGGCAACGACTTGTCAAATATATGGGTGCAGGACTTCGTGCGTGAGATGGATCTCGCGTATGCTGCGGCAGATGTCGCGATATCGAGGTCGGGAGCACTTGCTGTATCGGAATTGTGCATCGCAGGCATCCCGAGTATTCTGGTGCCTTCACCGAATGTCGCGGAAGACCATCAGACAAAAAATGCTATGGCGCTGGTTTCGAAAGATGCAGCAGTGATGGTTCGCGATAACGAAGCAACTGCCCGGCTGGTGGATGAAGCGCTGAAATTAATAGAAGACAATGACCGGAGAACAAAGCTGTCAGCGAACATATTGAATCTCGCCAGACCAGCGGCGACAAGACATATTGTGGATGAAATTGAAAAACTTCTCGCGTGAAGATTGAGCAATACGATAAGGTGTATTTCCTCGGGATCGGCGGCATCGGCATGAGCGCCCTCGCACGGTGGTTTCTTAAAAAGGGACTGCGCGTCTGGGGTTACGACAAAACGTCCACGCCACTCACGACGGAACTCGAACACGAGGGAATGGGGATTCATTTCAATGACTCGGTCGACAACATTCCCGAAGAGGTCAGGGCAGAAAAAGAAAAGACACTTGTCATTTATACGCCTGCCATTCCTAAGGAACACATGGAGTACGGATTCCTGAAGGCACAGGGCTACGTGATTATGAAAAGGTCTCAGGTCCTTGGCCTGATTACGGAGGGATACAACACCGTGGCTATCGCCGGCACGCATGGAAAGACCACAACTTCATCGATGGTCGCGCACATTTTGAATTCTGCCGGTATGGACATGGTTGCGTTCCTGGGCGGTGTGACTACGAATTATAGGTCGAATCTGGTCATGCAAGGTGAGGTAAGTGACAAGATGTGGGTAGTAGTAGAAGCGGATGAATTTGACCGTTCATTCCTGACGTTGTATCCGCAGACGGCGATCGTTACGTCTGCTGATCCGGATCACCTTGATATTTACGGAGATCACGAAAGTGTACTTACTTCGTTCCGGGATTTTATCGGCCAGATTAACGAAGGTGGCGCACTGATCATTCATGAGTCGATCGAAGAGAAACTCGCTGACAAGGCAAAACATGTAACAAAGTATACATACAGCATGAGCCGGGGACAATTTTTTGCCGGCAACATTATCGCGAAGAGCGGATTTTTTGAATTTGACCTTAACGGTTTCGATAAGGTAGAGCACATCAGGCTCGGCGTCCCCGGTTTTCATAACATTGAAAATGCACTTGCTGCATCTGTGGCGGCGTCATTGTGCGGTGTTAAAGTGAAAGACATCAAACATGCGCTTGAGACGTTTGCAGGAGTGAAACGTCGATTTGAATTCGTACTCAAAGGAAAGCGTGTGATTTTCGTCGATGACTACGCACATCATCCAAAGGAAATCGAAGCTTTCCTTAAATCGATGAAGTCGATGTATCCGAGACGAAAACTTACAGCGGTGTTTCAGCCGCATCTGTATTCCCGGACACGGGATTTCGCTGACGGCTTTGCAGAAAGCCTGAGCCTCGCTGATGACGTGATATTGCTTGACATTTATCCCGCACGCGAACAGCCCATTCCGGGTGTCGATTCAGGAATTGTTCTCCGGAAAGTCACGAGCGCGGAAAAGAAACTGTGCAGTAAACAGGATTTAATGTCGACACTTGAAGATACGGACATCGATGTACTGGTGACCATTGGTGCAGGAGACATCGACGCATTTGTTGAACCAATTAAAGAAATGCTTGAAAGGAAGTATGAAGCTTAAGTTCAATCTCAAACGCGAGCTTAAAATCGGAGCAGCCCTGGCGGTGGTTGTCCTCTTTATTGCGTTTACGGAAAGAAGTCACGACGATTATGCCGTTCGGGACATCACTGTGAAAATCAAGAATGGGGCCGACAACCATTTTCTGGACGAGTCTGACATTTTCGCGCTTATGAGTGTAGACGCACAAAACCTGCGTGGAGCGAAGACTGCTGAAATGAACCTGCGCGCGATTGAAGCAAAGATAAAGAAGGACCCCTTTATCGCTGAAGCGGATCTGTATGCCGACTTGAAAGGAAATCTTGTTGCCAGTGTGGCTTTAAGAAGACCTGTAGCCAGAATTATTCGCAATGACGGGCCCGATGGCTATATAGCCGAAGATGGAACCGTGATGCCGGTATCTGACAAGTTTACCGCACGCGTATTGCTGATAAGCGGTCCTTACACAAATAAGTTACTGCAGCAGGCAAATGTCAAAGAGATCCCGGAAGGAAAGCAATTGCTGCATCTGGTGAAGACAATTCGCGACGACGAATTCTGGAACGCACAGATTGCTCAGATTAATATCGATCGCAAGGGGAATCTAACGATGTTTCCGCAGGTCGGTGATGAACGCATCGAATTCGGCAAGGCTGAGGGCGAAAAAGTGAAACTCAAAAAACTTAAGATTTTTTATAAGGAGATACTTCCGAGCGTGGGATGGAACCGATATAAGAAAGTGTCGCTCCAATACGACGGACAAATTGTTGCAGAATAAACATAAACAGAAGAAAACAACCACTAATAACTTTTACCACCATGGAACAGGAAAAAATAGTCGTCGGTCTTGATATTGGTACTACGAAGATTTGTGCCATCGTCGGGCGTAAAAACGAATTTGGCAAACTCGAAGTACTCGGTATGGGAAAAGCCGAGTCCGAAGGCGTTGTCAAGGGTATTGTTTTTAATATTGATAAGACGGTCTACGCGATTGAGAAAGCGATAAGGGAAGCTGGTGATCAGTCAGGAATCGATATTGGTGTTGTAAACGTCGGTATCGCGGGACAGCATATAAGAAGCTTCATTCAGCATGGTGGTATAACACGTTCGAGTAAAGAAGATGAAATCACGGTGGAGGATGTTGAACGCCTCACCCAGGATATGTACAGGATGGTTGTTCCTCCCGGCAGTCAAATCATACATGTTATGCCGCAGGACTATATGGTGGATTACGAGGACGGTATCAAGGAGCCTGTGGGTATGTCCGGTGTTCGCCTTGAAGCGGATTTCCACATCATCACCGCCCAGACCAATGCAATCAATAACATCAACAAATGTGTTCGCCGCGGAAGTCTTGAGATTCAGGACCTGATTCTCGAGCCGTTGGCGTCCAGCCTGGCTGTGCTCAATGATGAGGAAAAAGAAGCAGGTGTTTGCCTGATCGACATTGGTGGTGGTACCACAGATATTGCGATCTTCTATGATAACATCATCAGGCACACTGCGGTTATTCCATTTGGAGGCAACATAGTCACGAATGACATTAAGCAAGGTCTGATGGTGCTTCCTCAACAGGCCGAGCAGTTGAAAACAAAATTCGGAAAGGCGATTTCAGAAGAGGCCAGTCCCAATGAAATCGTATCAATACCCGGTATAAGAAACCGTTCCGCGAAGGAGATCAGTGTAAAGAATCTTTCCAATATCATTCAGGCACGAATGGAAGAGATCATCGAAATGGCGCATGCTGAAATCATCAGCTCGGGTTTTGAAAACCGTCTCGCAGGAGGTATTGTAATTACGGGTGGTGGTGCACAATTGAGCTGCCTGAAACAGCTCGTTGAATATATGACAGGTATGGATACGCGTATTGGTTATCCGAACGAGCATCTTGGTAAGAGCAAAATCGAGCAAGTGAAGAGTCCGATGTATGCAACAGCAGTTGGTCTGGTACTCGCAGGATTCCGGTCACTTGATGAACGTGAAGATCGTTACAGAGAAACCCGCGAAGTTCTTAAGCCGAACGTCAAGGGTAAGAAGGCATCGATTTCTTCGAGAAGCTTCTTTAACGACATATTGAACAAGACAAAGAGTCTTCTGATCGACGATCTCGACGGAAAGAATGAGTATTGAAGTATCAACCAAAAAAACGGAAAAGAGTAAAGTACATAATGATATTAACTGTCAGAAGTCTTAGTCTTGCACCGAAATGAAATTTGTAAACAACCACTAAATCAATTTTAATCATGTTTGAAACCGGATCTTACAAATTCGAAGTTCCCAAACACAGTCAAACCAGGTCGATCATCAAAGTGATCGGCGTCGGTGGTGGCGGGAGCAACGCAGTAAACCACATGTACAAGCAAGGCATCAAGGATGTCGAG
>JAEZDW010000429.1 GCA_023417955.1 Bacteroidota bacterium | reverse complement strand
ATGTACATTCGCTGACACTCCTGCCCTTCGCCGTAGTAACGAAATGGTTGTCGCGGTGCGCCTTGATCTATGATGCGCATGAACTGGAAACTGAAACACATGACTCGCGGGGAGTTAGAAAGAAACTGGAAAAAATTGTAGAACGATTCTTTATCCGTTTCGCAGATCATACAGTGGTTGTCAGTCACTCAATTGAAAACTGGTACAGGAACGAGTATGCATTATCGAAAATTTCGACGATCAGAAATATTCCAATATTGAGCGTTGGCACAAACTCGGTTAACCTCAGGGCAATGCTCGGTATTAAAGAGGATGCGTTGTTATTTGTGTATGTGGGACTGTTGGCAGGCGGACGCGGCATCGATCATTTATTGAAATGCTTTTCGCAGGAAAGCCTGAAGGATCGTCATGTGGTTTTCATCGGCTACGGAGATCTTGAGGAAGTGATCAAGACGAATTTGTCATCCAATATTCATTTTCTCCCGGCTGTGCCACCTTCGCAGGTCGCCGCCTATGTAGCAGGAGCGGATGTAGGATTGAGTCTTATTGAGGCAACCTGCTTGAGTTTCTATTACAGTCTGCCAAATAAAGTTTTCGAATATTTGTCGGCCGGAATACCCTTTGTTTGCAGCGACTTTCCTGACGTACGCCGGGAATTTGAAACGTACAATGTTTGCTGGTTCACGGATCCTGCGCAGGATTTGAGTTTAGTCCTCGGAAAAATTACCTGCGAGGATGTGCAAATCAGGAGAAGAAACGTCATCGGGCACCGCTCGCGTTGGGACTGGAACATTGAAAAACACAAGCTTGTAGATGTGTATGCATCTATAGGGAAAACTATTGACACTGCTAAGTAAAAAACATCTCGAATGAGTCAGATAACATTTGCATTAATTGGTTGTGGCAGAATTGGTCACCGACATGCGCAACATATTTCGGCGAAAGGCAAGCTCCAGATCGTCTGTGACATCGATGAAGAAAAGGCAAGGATTCTTGCCAACGAGTACGGCTGTGCTTATACGACGAGCGTCGATGAGCTGCTGAAACGCAAAGATGAATTCTCTGTTGTGGCAGTTTGCACTCCGAATGGGCTGCATGCCGAACACACCATCGCATCATTGCGTGCCGGCTGTCATGTTCTGTGCGAAAAACCCATGGCACTTTCTGTCCACGATTGCGGTGAAATGATTAAGGAAGCTGAACGCGCCAACCGACGTCTCTTCATCGTAAAGCAAAATCGCTTTAATCCACCGGTTGAAGCAGTAAAAAATGCCATCGACGAAGGACGACTCGGCAAAATATTCAGCGTACAGTTATCGTGTTTCTGGAATCGTAACAATGAATACTACAAAGATTGGAAGGGCACACGAGAGCTCGACGGCGGCACTTTGTTTACACAGTTTAGCCATTTTATTGATTTGCTTTATTGGATGATCGGGGATGTAAAGACAGCTTCCGGATTCATCGCGAACTACAACCATCGCGGTATTATCGAATTTGAGGATACCGGGGTAGTAGCGGTAGAGTTTTATAACGGAGTAACCGGTACGATCAACTACAGCGTTAACAGCTTTGGCAAGAACATGGAAGGTTCGCTTACGATCTTCGGAGAAAAGGGCACGGTAAAGATTGGCGGTCAATATCTGAATGAACTCGACTACCAGCGTATCGAAGGGTTTGAAATTAAAGACCTTCCTCCCGGAAATCCTCCTAACAATTATGGTCAATACCAGGGGTCAATGTCTAATCACGACAAAGTATATCAAAACATCGTTGACGTGTTGAGCCACTCGGGAATCATTGCAACGAACGGTTTCGAAGGGCTTAAGACCGTTGAGATCATTGACAAGATTTACTCTAATGTAAAAGTGCTTTCATGAAGCCGGTGTTAATGGAATCAGGTATCAGAAATGTGGACTTCGGTGCGAACGTGAGGATTGTCCAGCCTGTTAATATTTATCAATGTAGAATTGGCGACAACTGCTTCGTTGGACCGTTTGTCGAAATTCAGAACGACGTGTCCATCGGACGGTTTACGAAAGTGCAGTCGCACGCCTTCATATGCGAATTGGTAACCATTGGTGACAATTGCTTTGTCGGGCATGGTGTTGTTTTTATCAACGACTTGTTCAGCGAAGGCGGCCCGGCCCGGGGGAATAAGGCCCTTTGGAAGAAAACCATTATAGGAAACAATGTTTCTATCGGTTCGAACGCTACTATCCTTCCTGTATCGATTTGCGATGACGTTGTCATTGGCGCCGGATCTGTGGTCACGAAGGATATAACAACCCCTGGTATATATGCCGGAAATCCGGCGAGGTTTTTACGAAAGGCAAAATTGACTACGTGATGACAGTTCCATTTGTTGATCTTAAAATACAATATGAATCGATTAAAGAATCGATTGATAGTGCCATTCAAAACGTTATTGATGAAACCGCATTTATTGGCGGCCCCTCAATTAAAAAGTTTGAGGAAACGTTCGCGTCAATGCTCGGCGTAAAACACTGCATCGGCGTGGCGAATGGAACTGATGCCATATATATCGCGCTAAAAATGCTTGGAGTTGGTGATGGCGATGAAGTTATCACGACTGCGTCAAGTTGGATTTCGACTTCCGAAACGATCTCCCAAACTGGTGCTGTGCCGGTATTTGTTGACATCGATCCGGACACGTTTACAATCGATCCGCGGCTCGTTGAAGCAAGAATCACGGCGCGTACAAAAGCGATTGTTCCGGTTCATTTGTATGGACAGGCCGCGCATATTAGCGATCTCAGGACGCTCTGCCAAAAACACAATCTGTTTCTTGTCGAGGATTGTGCACAGGCACATTTCAGCAAAGAGAATGGTCAGTATGTCGGAACGTTTGGCGATGCCGCTACCTTTAGTTTTTACCCTGGCAAGAATCTCGGTGCTTACGGCGATGCAGGTGCAATTGTCACCAACAACGATGAATTGGCAACGAAGATGCGCATGTATGCGAATCACGGCGCGCTGAAGAAGCATGAGCATCAAATCGAAGGTATTAACAGCAGACTCGATACCATTCAGGCTGCAGTGTTGCTTGTGAAGAGTGCGCATATCCTGAAGTGGACTGGTCAACGGATCGCGAACGCGGCGCGGTATTCTGAACTTCTGAGCAGCGTCAAAGAAGTCATTTTACCAACAGTCAGACCGGATACCGTTCATACTTTTCATTTGTATGTTATCCGCACGCCGCAACGTGATGCGTTGAAAGATTTCCTGGCAAAGCGCGGCGTTCAGACGGCCATACACTATCCGACGATATTGCCTCTGCTTCCGGCATACAAACGATTCGGCTACACAGCAGCGGATTTCCCTAAAGCGGCTGCGTATCAAAACAAGATTCTTTCGTTGCCACTCTACCCGGAACTTACAGAAGAACAAATCGTCTTCGTCTCGGAACAAATTCGAAAGTTTTTCAACAGGTAGCATGAGAATCGGAATCTTCTGCGACACTTTTTACCCGGAGAACAAGGCAATTGCCATAAGACTGTTTCACTTCGCCGAAGAACTGGCGAAGGTCTCGGGCGTTACTGTCCACACAAGTACTCGCGCAACAGCCCACAAGTCGCTGCCATATAGGGTCGTACAAAACGTTTTGCCGGCGCCTTCCAATGAGAGTTCGAACCTGGTGCGATTGATCGCAGAACTTTTGCTGGGAATGGAAATGTTTTTTCGAATTCTCTTCTGCCGATACGATGCAATCGTGATTACAAGTCCGCCGTTTTTTGCTGCAGTCATGGGAACGCTGGCTTCACGCATGGGCGGAATTCCTTATGTTTTTGACGTCCGCGATGAATATCCAGAGGTTTTTTTTACGGCAGGTGTCGTGAAGGAAAAGTCCTTCTTCGGAAAACTTCTTCTAAGGGCGGAACGAATGGTGTACCGTCATGCGCTTTTGGTGCTGACTGTCACAGAGGGGATTTGCCAACGGATTGATGTCAAATCAGGCAAACAGGGCAGGGCAACCCTTGTTCGCAACGGATTTGATCGGGACCTGTTTGTTCCTGGTAGTCAGAAGGGAAATCAATTCACGGTGGTTTTCCATGGCAACCTCGGGAAGTTTCAGGACCCGGAGCTGATCATAAAAGTGGCGCGGTGCGTACACGAACGAGATCAGAACATTCGTTTCAAAGTCATCGGTTTTGGGAACAATGACGAATCGATTCGAGTAAGTAACCAACCCAATGTCGAGTTTATCGGTCAGGTTCCGTATCACGAAATACCAAAAATTATAGCATCGGCACACCTGGGAATTTCGTTTCGTTCCGACGATATCATAAGCTATAATTCATTTCCCGTAAAGTTATACGAGTACATAGGGATAGGAATCCCCGTGATCGTTACTCCTGTCAGTGAGGCCGGACATTTTTTTGAAACATTTGGAATCGGTTTTCAGTATGGTAATACTCAGGTTGAAGAAATTGCTTCACGAATCGTTGAACTGGCGCAGGACAACGTTAAATACGAAGGAATTTCGAAAAGAATAGCAGACATTCGGGAGCGATTTTCACGGCAGGGAATTTCACGCGAATTTGCGACTCAATTTCTGGAAGCACTAAAAACATCAAAAAGAAATGGATAAGATCCTCATCACCGGCGGATCAGGTTTTATAGGTAGTCATTTTCATCGTTACATCGATCAGGATACCATTGTAAATCTTGACCTTGTACGACCAGAATTTGCATTTCGTTCGACATACATTCAGGGTGACATACGAATAGAGGACGATATCGCCCGCGCTCTCGAAGGAAACAACGTTACAACGATACTTTCTCTCGCCGCGAAACATCACGACTTTGGCATAGGCCACGACGAGTACTTCGATACCAACGAAGGCGGTACGGAAGCACTTTGTCGTGCTGCGGATCGGTTCGGTATTAAGGAAATCATATTTTATTCTTCGGTCGCAGTGTATGGCGTAAGTTCCGAAGTGTCGCATGAAGAAAAGGAACCGAGCCCCGATTCACCATATGGGGCTTCCAAGCTCGCCGGCGAGAATGTACTTCGCGCGTGGGCAGCGAAAGATAGTTCGAGGAAAGTACTGATACTTCGCCCGACCGTAGTGTTTGGCGAAAACAACAGAGCCAACATGTACAGTCTGATCAGGCAAATCAGTTCGGGATTATATTTTCACCTGGGCGCAGCGTCGAATATCAAGTCAATCGCGTATGTAGAGAATCTTGTTGAGGCAACCCTCTTTCTTAAGGAACGTTTGCAGCCGGGTGTAACAGTTTACAATTATGCTGACGAGCCTCAGTTAACGGCGCGCGAAATCGGTGAAACTATCGCGGCGTCTCTCGGCAGAAAAGTGCGATTCACTCTGCCAATGCCTCTGGTAACACTGATGAGCCTTCCTTTTGATGCAGCGATAAAAATTACGGGCAGGAATCTACCAATTTCCTCCGCACGCGTACGGAAACTATCGACGACTACGCATCACTCTGCGCGAAAACTGTTCGAGGCGGGGTTCATGCCTCGGCACACAACGCGAGATGGCCTAAGAAAAATGGTCAGTTGGTATCTCGAAGAGAAAAACAATGTCAGCCAACGTGCTATAGAATAGATTCGCTTTTCTATTTTTACGACCGACTTATAGATTATGGCGATCCAAATAGCCGCTGCAACGACCGCATTCCTGATAGCTTTCCTCATCGTGCCGGTGATCATCAAGTATTCCTTGCAGAAAAATCTCGTCGACGTTCCCGGCCGCCGCAAGATTCACAAGAAGATTACTCCCTCAATGGGCGGGATAGCAATCTTTATTGGATTCTTCATATCGTCTTTGATTTGGATTGATATCGAAGGCTGGGCGCATATCAAATTCATCTTAGTCGCCCTGTTCGTTATCTTCTTCATCGGTGTTCGTGATGATCTTGTTCCGCTCCGTGCGATGGTGAAACTCGTAGGCCAGATAATGGCTGCGTCGCTGCTTATTTTCCTCTTTGACTTGCGCATCCGCTCCTTCTACGGACTCTTTGATGTGTTCGAACTTTCAGAAACTGCGAGCATCTGCCTTACATACTTCACCATTATCGTGATTACAAATTCATTCAATCTGATTGATGGTCTCGACGGCCTCGCAGGAACGATTGCCATAATCGCGTTAACCGCTTTTGGTATATGGTACCTTTTGGTGGATGAGTACATTTTTTCGGTGCTGGCATTTTCCATGCTTGGTGCGATCCTGGCGTTCCTGATTTTTAACTGGGAACCTTCCGAGGTTTTTATGGGCGATACGGGAGCACTTGTCATAGGCATGTTCCTCGCAACATTGACGATTCACTTTATTGAAATGAACCATGGACTGCCTGAAGCAAATCCTTACCGGTTCACCGCACCCATCGGTGCTGCCGCGTCGTTCATTATCATTCCGCTGGTAGACACACTTCGGATTGTCATCCTGCGTTTGTTGAAAAAGCAGTCGCCTTTCAAGCCCGACAAAAGTCATATTCACCATGCGCTGATGCGACTTGGTCTCACGCATGCGAGAACCACAATCGTTTTGGGGCTCATACAAATTGCTTTTATTGCGTCATGCGTTATCTTCAATGGCTACTCTGATTTTCAGGTACTTATTGCCATCGTCGTCGTTTCGATAATCCTAAGTTTTATACTCGACAGATTAATACTGGGACGGCTGACAGGAAAAGAAGCAGAAGAAGATTAATGGACCCGCCCCCCGGTCTCTCATTCGGTCCCAACATGACTTTCCCTTCAAATCCGGCTTCCGCGCGCCCAAGGTAGCCGGCGCTGGAAATGAAAATCCAAATCAACACATGGCCCCTAAAAATCAGGGTGATTCTCGCCTGTTATTCCTTTTGAAATGTCAGCACACGCCAAATGGCATCGCCGCGAATGCGATGGGACTGCGGTGGATATATAGATATATCTCGCATATATCCCGCATTCTTCCCGCATTTGACTCGCATTTGTCCCCGCTTATAAATAAGGTGGAATATATCGTGAGCATATGCGTTTATAATCGCGGAGAAAGGGAGCAAGCTATAGCAGATTGTACGCTTTCCTAATACGTTCAGTCTGATATTCGGCCAGATCGATGAGCATGAAATCATTCAGGCCGAAAACACGCTTAGGTGTAAAATCGACTGGCTGGAAATGAAAATCCAACCCTGGAGTCCTTCATGAAAGAAATGTGACATCATTGACCCGGGGGCCTCGTTTGTTCAACCGGAAAAAACTCACAATTCCGCCGACACGACAAGTTTTTTATCCCATTCTAATTTTCTCCGGACAACAATGGCTCGCAGCTTGCCGCTCTTTAGTTATTTTTGACCCATGGAAATGGAATCGCGCATACAGGAACTCCTTGAAAAGGTAAAGCAGTACACAGCGGCAAATAAGCAGGAGGTTGAGAACTTTCGCCTTCAGTTCATAAGCAAGAAGGGAGCAATTGCTGAGCTGTTTGACAAGCTTAAGACACTGACAGCCGAGCAAAAGAAGGCGGTGGGTCGCACTTTGAACGAACTTAAGCAGACTGCTGAAACGAAATTGTCGCAGCTGAATGAAGCTGTGAACGCCTCCACTTCGCCGGAGCGTGAACTGGATCTTACGCTGCCTCCGGTTCCAGGCGCCGTCGGGAACCTGCATCCGCTTTCACTTACGCGCTACCGGATTATCGAAATCTTTGAACGCCTCGGATTTAACGTCGAAGACGGTCCGGAAATAGAAAATGACTGGGCAAACTTCTCCGCGCTGAATTTCCCCGAAAACCATCCCGCGCGTGAAATGCAGGATACATTCTTCATAGAGAAAGGTTCTGGCGCTGGAGAAGATATGCTGCTCCGGACGCACACCTCGAATGTGCAGATCCGCTTGATGGAAAAGAAAAAGCCCCCGATCCGCGCGATCATGCCCGGACGCGTCTATCGAAACGAGGCAATATCGGCTCGCGCTCACTGCTTTTTCCATCAGGTTGAAGGACTCTATGTTGACCGTAATGTGGGATTCGCGGATCTGAAACAGACAATTTATCACTTTGCCAAGGAGATGTACGGCAAGGACATTCAAATCCGTTTCCGTCCGTCGTTCTTCCCTTTTACCGAACCCAGTGCTGAAGTTGATATTTCCTGCCTTATCTGCAAGGGTAAAGGCTGTAACGTATGTAAATACACTGGCTGGGTAGAGATCGCCGGTTCGGGCATGGTCCATCCGAATGTGCTGCGCAATTGTGGTATAGATCCCGAGGAGTTTACAGGATTTGCTTTCGGGATGGGGATCGAACGTGTTACGATGTTGAGGTATCAAATAAACGACCTGCGTCTCTTCTCGGAAAATGACGTGCGGTTCCTGCGCCAGTTTCAGGCAGTGTTATGAAATCAATTGACCCTCCTGCACGGATTGCCGTGATCGGCGCCGGCACCATGGGCAACGGCATTGCTCAGGTTTGTGCGTCGGCAGGATTTGAAGTGATCATGTTTGACGTCCGTATTGACCTCGTCGAAAAAGGGCTCGCGTCAATTCGTCAGTCGCTGGACAAGTTGGTGATGAAAGGGAAACTAACGCCAGCAGATGCATCTGCAATTGCCTCCCGGGTTTTGGGTGAGGTCACGCTTGAGCATGTTACGGCTGAACTAATCGTTGAAGCGGTCGTTGAAAACATTTCCGTCAAGCGGGAAATTTTCTCACGCCTGGAAGCAGTGAATTCTGCGGAGTCGATTTTCGTTTCAAATACGTCGTCGCTTTCGATCAACGAAATCGGCAACGAACTTCAGCATCCAGAGCGATTCGCGGGGCTGCATTTCTTTAATCCTGCCCCGCTCATGAAGCTGGTCGAAATTGTCGCGGGAAGCCGAACCGCTGCGAAGACTATCGAAATACTCAGGAAGTTTTGCGCGCGCCTCGAAAAGCAGGCGGTGCTTGCAAACGATTCTCCGGGGTTCATCGTTAATCGGGTGGCGCGGCCGTTTTATACGGAAGCGTTATACCTTCTTGAACAAAGTGCGTGTGACGAAAGCGGAATTGACCGTCTGTTGCGCAATAGTGGCTTTAGGATGGGACCTTTTGAATTGATGGACCTTATTGGCATTGATGTCAACCTCGCGGTGACCAAATCGATTTATTATGCCTCAGGCAAGCCAGAGCGGTTTACGCCCTCGAGGATTCAGCAACAGAAGGCGGACAACGGTGAGCTTGGGCGCAAAACAGGAAAAGGATTTTATGAATATCATCAAAAGAATTAGTGGCCTGATCGCATTGGCTGCACTGGTTTTGCTGCAGACATGCGCGCCTGAAGATGACGCGGATATCCCGTACATTCGTTTCGACGACATCTATGTTAATATCGGTCTTCCCGAGTATTTTAATCTGCAGTCAATCGGTGCGTACGCTTACATCGACGGCGGTGTGAAGGGGATTATCCTCTACCGGAAAGGCGAGAATCTTTTTTACGCGTTCGAGAGGAACTGTACGTTCACACCAAATGAGGCGTGCGCAACGGTTGAGGTGGACGTCACGGGACTTCAGATTGTTGATCCGTGCTGTGGCTCAGTTTATACCCTCGAAGGCATTCCGATTGGCGGGCCCGCAAGCCGCGAGCTTCGTCGCTACAACGCGATCTTCGAAAACGGCACAGTGATAATTTCGGATGACGTTCTGAACGGAATCTAGTTCAGTGCAATCTTTTCGGCCATCATTTTCTTGACCTGATTTTCCAAAGCCATTGCCTTGGGAAAGAGAATCTCGTTCTCGATTCTGGCATGGGTTATGAGACTCTCTTCAAAAGCCTTGAGTTCGCTGTAGAGTACCTTTATGTGTAACGGGCAATGAGGAGGAATCTGGTAGTCTTTGGTGATCTTTCTTATGCCCTGCATCTCATCGTCGTGGGCTTCGTGGTCCATGGCGAAACGTTGCATAGCGTTCTTTTCCATCATCCAGAAAAGTTTCGTAGGAACAAAATTGCCTTTCGAAGCACGTTCGAGCGTCTGGATGAAGGTAAACAGTGTGTCCTCCTCTTCGTAGATGTGCTGGATAAAGTCTTCGACGAAAAGGGGGAAGACAATTTTCAGATCGCGTTCGATTGCGAGGAAATCGTCGTGGTTTGCTTTGAAGCTTTCAACGAGCCGGGCAATGTACGGGAGCTTATGTTTGATAAAAAGGAAGTGCGAATGTTTGAGGTACTCTATGATGAGGTCGACGGGATATGAACTCAGCGGCAGTTCCGCCTCCCGCAAATAGGTGGGGGATTCAAGTTCACGAACCACCTGTTCGATGCGGAGATTTCTTTTGGAGCAAACCTCGCCAAGCGTAAATTCGGAGTACTCGTAGAACCGGATGCCGAAGTAAAACAGCACGTACGCATGCACATAATTCTGGCTGACCAGTTCTGCAATCCGCGTGTCCTTTAATGCTGTTCTTTCCATTATCCTTGTAAATATAACCCAAAATGAACGTTACTTTCGGAAAAATGCGTTTAAGAATTTGGGACCAGCCCGATCGTCCGGGAGCGCCCGCCAAACAAATTGGATCAACGTTGGCTAATAGACCGGCTAACATTTATTTTCGCAAATCGTTAGACACTTCTATTGCGACACAGAGGAATTAGAAATAATGAGTGAGAATCAGCAAAATACCGGTTATCAGATAAGATTGCCTTTGGTACTGTGCCTGGGCATTGCCGTCGGCGTACTTATTGGCGGAAATCTGAAGAACAAGCGGGCCGGCAGTGACGTGAATTCGGACATGCAGAAATTTCGGGAAGTACTTACCCAGATAAAAGATGAATATGTAGACACGATCAATACGACAGCCCTTGTCGACGATGCCATTCAGCATATGCTGCACAAGCTCGACCCGCACTCAGCTTACATTCCGGCAAGCGACCGGATTGCGGCTAACGAGGACCTTCGCGGGAACTTCGACGGTATCGGAATAGAATTCAATATCTTCAATGACACGGTGGTTGTAGTGTCCGCCCTCAGTGGTGGTCCCTCGGAAGCACTTGGTATTCAATCCGGAGACAAAATTGTTGAAGTCGATGGCAAGTCTCTGGCAGGGTCTTCAATAACCACCAGCGATGTCATGAAGGCATTGAAGGGTCCCAAGGGAACAGAGGTCAAGGTTAAAATACTTCGCCGGAACAAAGAGTTGTCCTATAGCATCATCCGCGACAAGATTCCAAATCATTCTGTTGACGTTGCCTACATGGTCACCCCGGAAATCGGATACATTAAGGTGAACCGTTTTTCGGCAACCACGTACGAGGAGTTCCAAAAGGGCCTTGCCCAATTGAAGGAGAAAGGAATGAAGAAACTCATTCTCGACCTGCAGGGCAACCCTGGTGGTTATATGAACATGGCGATTGAAATGGCGGATGAATTTCTTTCGACTGGAAAGAAAATTGTCTCGCAAAAAGGAAAGGAACGCAAGTACAACGCTGAGGCTTCTGCTACGAGTCGCGGGCAATTCGAGAAGGGTGACCTCATCGTGCTTGTCAATGAAGGCAGCGCATCGGCGAGCGAAATCCTGGCAGGTGCGCTACAGGACAACGATCGTGCTCTTATCGTCGGCAGGCGAAGCTTTGGCAAGGGCCTTGTGCAATCGCCTTTTGATCTGAGTGACGGATCAGAACTTCGTCTCACAATCAGCCGCTACTACACGCCCAGCGGACGCTCAATTCAAAAGCCATATGAAGATGGCGACGAGTATGCAATGGATATTGTCAGCCGTTATAATCATGGCGAGTTCTTCCACGCCGACAGTATCAAGTTTAATGACACCCTAAAGTACCTTACGTTGAATGGGCGGTCTGTGTATGGTGGCGGCGGAATCATGCCTGACTATTTCGTTCCCCTTGATACGACACTCAACAGTCACTATTTGAATGAGCTTTATACTTCAATTTCCATTCACGAGTACACGTTCTGGTATGCGGACAAACATCGCGATGAACTGCTTGAGCGCGGCTTCGATCACTTCTTTAAACACTTCAAGGTAACCGACGAAATGATCAACGGACTCGTGAAGGTTGGCGAGCGCAATAAGGTAAGGCCAGACTACCGGGATTTGCGGAGGCGCAGACACTTGTTTGAGACTCATATCAAGGCGCAGATTGGGCGGAAGCTCTGGGGTAACGAAGGGTTCTACCCGGTCTTCAACCAGACAAATGAGATATACCTGAGAGCGGTGGAATTGTTCGACAAGATACCGCAGCTCGAACGAGGAAAGCTTTGACCAAAAAGCCGTTTCTTCAAAGAAGCGGCTTTTTGTTTGTGCGAAGCCAACACTTGCTGTTGTATTATGCATATACCCAATGTCCGTTGCCGTTAGCGCCGTTTTTGTATTTTTGAGTGAATAACTCAAAACCTATGTTCTACCACAGACTTGGTACGATACCGCCTAAGCGCCATATTCAGTTCCGTCAGCCCGACGGAAGTCTCTACAATGAAGAAGTCGTCAGCTCTGAGGGGTTCTCCGGCATCTACTCGACGCTATATCATATCCACCCGCCTACACGCATCAGGAAGATGCTCGATCCTGTTCCATTTGCAACGAGGCCGTTGAAAGAATATGCATTGCGACAGACGCACCTGAATACTTCGAAAGTGGAAACGACAGGAGAGGATTTTCTTTCAGCGCGAAAAGTACTTCTCACCAACAGTGATTGCTCCATAGCCATATGTACTCCTGCCAGTCGAAAAATGAATTTCTACTACAAGAATGCCGAGGGTGATGAAGTGATCTTCATTCATGATGGGAACGGAACGCTATTTTCGCCTTTCGGAAAACTCGAGGTCAGGCAGGGCGATTACGTGGTTATACCGCGAACGGTTATTTATAGATTCGAATTTAACGAAGGTCCGCTGCGTCTGCTTGTAATCGAATCAGCATCACCCGTTGAGACCGTGAAACGATATCGAAACCAGCTTGGGCAACTTCTCGAACACTCACCGTACTGCGAACGCGATATTCGACCGCCGTCAGAACTCGTCACAGAAACTGCTGTCGGGGAATACGTCGTGAAAATAAAGAAGCAGGGTTATCTGCATCAGTATGTATACGACCATAGCCCGCTCGACCTTGTCGGCTGGGATGGTTTCCTTTGGCCGTATGCGTTTTCCATTCACGATTTCGAACCAATTACCGGAAGGATACATCAACCACCTCCGGTTCATCAGACATTTCAGGCGCACAACTTTGTCATCTGCTCGTTTGTGCCGCGCTTATTTGATTATCATCCGCTGGCGATTCCTGCGCCGTATAACCACAGCAACATCGACAGCGACGAAGTCTTGTACTATGCAGAAGGTAACTTTATGAGTCGTAAGGGAATTTCGCGAGGCTCATTCACATTGCATCCGGGCGGGCTGCCACACGGACCGCATCCAGGGACCGTCGAAAAAAGTATCGGGGCTAAAGAAACCCATGAGCTTGCCGTCATGATTGATACGTTCCGACCCCTGTACGTGACGGAGGACGCGCTTCCATATCTGGACGAAAAGTATCCTATGAGTTGGACCGAGAACAACAACGAAGGCACGTTCAACGAGATTAACACACCCTGACACCTGAAACTGTTTATCAAAACTTGCGTTATCCTTTTTCATGCCATCTGAAATCAAAGAATTTGTGCTTCCCCTTCAGATCCGCTGGTCTGATATCGATGCCAACCGCCATCTTCGTCATTCGGCCTACTACGATTACGGTGCGTTATGCCGGATGGCGTTGTTTACGAAAGTAGGGTTGTCGCTTGAGTATCTGCATGAACAAAAGATCGGACCCGTGCTGTTACGAGAGGAGGCGGTTTTCAGAAGGGAGATTCATTTTGAAGATCGGCTCGTAATTATCGCTGAATTGCTGAAAGCCTCGGAAGATTACAGTCGGTGGAGTTTCAGACACCGTCTTATCAAAGGCCAGGACGTACTGGCAGCTACCCTTACCGTTGATGGTGCGTGGATCGATATTGAGAAACGCAAGATGGCGGTGCCGGGCGATTCCTTGAGAAAAATATTCTCATTGATACCGCGGGCCGCAGAATTTGAAGAGATTCAGTTGACTAAAAAGCCGCAGGGTTAATACGGCGGAATTCAAAATCAACTACGTTCAAGTATCCATTTTTCAATCACACGCGGGTAGTGCGCGTACTCGAGGGCGTGAACCTTTTCTGCTATAGCCTCCGCTGTGCAGTTTTCATCGAGTTCGCATTCACATTGAAATAAGACTGCGCCTTCATCATAGTGTTCATTGACAAGATGAATGGTAATACCACTTGATTTGCTTCCTGAATCCCTCACAGCTTCGTGAATTTTCATTCCGAACATACCCTTGCCACCGAATTTGGGTAGTAATGCCGGGTGAATATTGATGATACGTTCGGGGAAGGCCTCAATAAGATAGGTCGGCACAAGCCATAGGAAGCCGGCAAGAACGACGTGCGTGATGTTTTGTCCTCGCAACCAATTGAGTACTTCACGGC
>JAEZDW010000326.1 GCA_023417955.1 Bacteroidota bacterium | reverse complement strand
CTTCAGGGATTAGTGTTAATGCGGGTAATGAACAGGCGACAGCGCATCCGTTAACCGATCTGGAACATGCACTTAACGCGATAACCGAAGAGGGCAGACACGCATATGGCGACCGTTACGATAGCTTAACATTTCTTTATGCTTTTGAATATTTGAAAAAGAAGAAGCCGCGGGTGCTTTACATCAGCTTCGGCGAAACTGACGAGCATGCTCACGCTGGCCGTTATGACAAATATTTGTCATCAGCGCATCGTACCGACAGTATGATGAATGTCCTTTGGACCTGGCTGCAAAACCATGAGCAATATCGTGAGAAGACTACATTCATTATAGGCACTGATCACGGACGTGGCACGAGTCCTCGGGGCTGGGTCCGTCACGCATTATTGTTTCGCGGGTCGCGACAAGTCTGGCTGGCAGTGATTGGCCCCGATACTCCACCATCCGGAGAAATGATTAATCGTCAGGTCATCAGGCAAAAGCAGATAGCCGCAACGATAGCAGCTTTTCTGGGCGTACCGTATACCAACCGTCGAAACCCGGGCGATGTGATTAATACCGTGTTTTGGGATGAACGAATACCGGAGCAGCCCGAGACGTGGGATAGTG
Source organism: Bacteroidota bacterium (assembly GCA_023417955.1). GTDB lineage: Bacteria > Bacteroidota > Bacteroidia > Cytophagales > Cyclobacteriaceae > Ohtaekwangia. Next base: position 8,146 of record JAEZDW010000326.1, on the reverse strand, counting down.
TCGGGCGATAATTTATCGATGCGATGTCTTTCGGAGCAGTCGTTTCATCAGGGGTTACCCAGCGCCGCTGACCGGCTCTCCCACATGAGCATCAGGCGAACTGCGTTCAATCCACATCCATTCACCAGAGGGAATAGACCGTCCGTTTCGTTCGCTTGCATCAATCGGCAGCACAATGGTCTCGCCACTGCGCCGAAGCGGGATCTGGTGGGCACTGAATATTTTTTCGAGCATTTCGAGATCCTCGATCATTTCAGTGAGCTCATGATGGTTGATAAACAAATCCGGCCGCTGAACCTGTTTCTGATCTACGACAAAGGCACCCGGTTCGGCCATTGTCTTCAACAACGGCCAGGGTATCGGATAAAATCCAGGAGTATTGTAAAATTCAGCCACGACAAAAAGGACGCAGCCCTTGTTGACATCCATCACCCATTCAACCACGTCGCCGATCTCTGTACCAGATTCGTTATACAATCTCGCCGACATAAATCGCGCGCCTCTTGACAAGCTAGGGTAGTCCATACGTTTCTTTATTACTTTTTCCTCCTTGAACAACCTTCTTTATCGCGCTAAAAAAAGCAAGCCATGCATTTTGTGGACGGGATGGGGAAATTCGTTTACCGCGACGGACCAGCGTAAATACGACGTAACGGGAGGAGTGCGCCTTTTTCCTCCACCCAAAATCACTATGCGCACTCCCCGGCGGTTACCGCTAACGTTGTAGGTCAAACACAACGGGTAAGACCATTCGGACGCGCACAGGTTTTCCGCGTTGTTTACCAGGTTCCCATTTCGTCGTTCCGATTACACGTTTCGCCTCTTCATCGCATCCGCCGCCAATGCCTTTCAAAACATCTACTTCCTGTACATTGCCCGAGCGATCCACCGTAAACGAAACAAATACCTTACCCGTGATTTCGCGCTGTTTGGCTCTGCGTGGATATTCAATAGTCTCGCCCAGCTGCTTGTAGAACGCTGAATAGCCACCCAGCGGCACGGGAGGCGTTTCGACAAAAATGAACGTTGAATCCGCGGGCTTTTCTGCAGGAACGTCAAACATTGGTAATATATCGTCGAATTCCTCAAGCCGATCAACGGGGGCGTGATCAGGTACTTCATGCGTGACTTCAACTATGTTACTCAGATCAGCAGTGATTTGAACAGGTGGTTTGTCGCGCAGGGGCTGAGCTCTTGGTTCCTCAGGATGTACCGTCACCGGAATTGATACCGTGAAGAAATCTTCCTTCGGGGGATCAGGACGTTTGGGATGACGACGTTCCGGCGCGACAACTTTGAAAGCGCAGATCACCATGATCAGGCTCAGGGCAAGACTGAAGGGGAAGATGACATTGCGTTTTTTGTGAATGTCAACCTTCGGGTTTTTCTTTGGTTCCATATGTTGAGTATTTAGGTAAATGGAACCGCGCGGTTCGAGCCGCTCATCTGGCGGATCGAAAACTAGTTTAGGGTCATAATGCCGCCGGCACAAAAAAGTCACAGCGGTACTAGTGACATGATCATGTGGCCGGGAAAACAGCATCCCCGCAATCAGAAACGTCAAATTGGGACGTAAAGACGAACAGCTAGCTGCCAGTGTCTAGCAGCTAGTTGCTGATTAAAATTCCGCGCTTTTCGGGAAACGCGGATAAGGAATAACGTCGCGGATATTGGTCATCCCTGTTACGAATAACATGAGTCGTTCGAAGCCAAGTCCGAAACCGCTGTGGGGGGCCGAACCAAACTTGCGAAGATCAAGGTACCACCAGAGATCTTCTTCCGGCAGCCCGAGTTCCTGAACGCGTTTAACCAGTCTGTCATAACGTTCCTCACGCTGGGATCCACCAATGATTTCGCCAATGCCCGGGAACAGCACGTCCATTGCCGCGACAGTTTTGCCGTCCTCGTTCTGGCGCATGTAGAATGCCTTGATCTCTGCCGGGTAATTGTACAAAATCACCGGTTTCTTGAAGTGCTTTTCAACAAGGTAGCGCTCGTGCTCAGATTGCAGGTCGAGGCCCCATTTGTCCACGACAAACTGGAACTTCTTCTTTTTATTCGGGTTGCTGTTGCGCAGAATTTCAATCGCATCCGTATAGGTAACCCGTTGAAAATCGTTTTCCGAAATAAACTTCAGTCGCTCAATCAAACTCATTTCACTACGCTGATCCTGCGGCTTCTGCTGCTCCTCCTCCTGCGCGCGCTTGTTCAGGAACTCAAGATCTTCCGCACAATGTTCAAGCGCATAGCGAACCAGGTATTGCAGGAATTCCTGCGCGAGCTCCATGTTGTCATGTATATCATAAAAAGCCATCTCCGGTTCGATCATCCAGAATTCCGCGAGGTGGCGAGTAGTGTTCGAGTTTTCTGCACGAAACGTCGGACCGAAGGTGTAGATATAGCCGAGTGCAAGGGCATACGTTTCCCCTTCAAGCTGACCAGAAACTGTGAGATTGGTTTCGCGACCGAAAAAGTCTTCCTTATAATCAATCTTGCCATCCTCGGTTTTTGGAGGCTGCTCCGGATCAAGGGTAGTGACACGGAACATAGCTCCGGCCCCTTCAGCATCCGAACCTGTTATGATGGGGGTGTGGATATAGGAAAAGCCACGATCGTTAAAAAACTTGTGTATGGCGAAAGCCATGGCGTGACGTACACGCATTACCGCACCGAACGTGTTGGTACGACCGCGCAGGTGTGCAATCTCACGAAGGAATTCAAGGCTGTGTTTCTTCGGCTGCAAGGGATACTTCTCCGCATCGCAGTCCCCGAGGATTTCGAGCTCACTCACCTTCACCTCGACCGTTTGACCCTTTGCAGGGGAGGCTACCAATTCGCCTTTTACAGAAAGGCATGCCCCGGTCGTAATCCTGCGAAGCAGTGCCTCGTCTGTTTTTGTGAAGTCGACTACGGCCTGTAGGTTCTGAATGGTCGAGCCGTCATTGATGGCAATGAACTGGTTATTTCGAAAAGTCCTAACCCAACCGTTGACGATCACTTGCTGTCCACTGGGTTCGGTCTTGAGTAACTCACGGATTTTTGTCCTTTTCATAGTCTCTGTATTTTTTGCCCGCCTGTTCAGAAAGGTTCGCAAAAAACGAAAAAACTTGGCAGTTTTGAAAGCATTAGCGCGGTAACTGCTTGTTCGTTACACGATTTCGCCGCCGAACCACGCCCGGCCCGCAAATCATGCGAGCGTACTGTTGACTATTTTTATAAATTTGCATTGATTTTGATAGAAGCGGACTTACTAACGAAAGGACAAGAATGCAAAAGCTTGGTTTAAGCCAATCGCTACAACAGAAATTATCGCCCCAGCAGATTCAGTTCATCAAGCTGCTGCAGGTGCCGACTGCCGAGCTGGAAGCAAGGATTGAGGAGGAACTGGAAGTTAATCCCGCCCTGGAAGAAGGCGAGGACCACGAAGGACCTGACGAAACCTTCGATGAACAGGAAGCGCAGGAGCAAAATACCAAAGAAGAAGACGTTGACATCAAGGACTACCTCCCCGATGACGACTACTCTGGTTATAAGATGCAGGGCGATGGGGGCGACGAGGAAGATCGTGATATGCCAATCCCGATGGCAAGCAGTCTGCATGAGCAGCTGATGGGCCAGCTGGATTTTCTTGGCCTTAATGAGCATCAGTACAATATCGGTAAGCAACTGGTCGGCAGCATTGAAAGCGATGGCTACATTCGAAGGGACCTTGAAGCCATTGTTAACGACCTGGCATTTTCACAAGGCATAGAGACGACGGCCGAAGAAGTGGAGTCGATTCTGAAGAAGATCCAGACGTTTGACCCGCCCGGAATCGCAGCACGCGATCTCCAGGAATGCCTGCTGCTGCAACTCGATCGCATGGACAACGGTCATGATATTGACGTAGCCGTTGCAAAAAAGATTATTACCGAGTGTTACGACGAGTTCACCAAGAAGCACTACCAGAAGATTCAAAAGAAACTTGATACCGAAGACGAAGACTTTATTCGTGATGCGGTCGAATTGATAGTCAAACTGAATCCGAAACCTGGTGGAGGCGGCGCTTCTTCCATGGTGAAGAACCAATATATCATTCCGGATTTTATTCTCACCAATAACAACGGGAAACTCGAACTTGCCCTGAACAGCAAGAACGCACCAGAACTTCGGATCAGTCGTTCCTATACGGAAATGTTTCGCGCTTACGACAAGAGCGACAAAAAAGATAAGAAGCTTAAAGAGGCTGTGAGCTTTGTCAAGCAGAAACTCGACGCAGCAAAATGGTTCATCGACGCGATCAAACAACGCCAGCAGACCTTGCTGAGGACAATGAAAGCGATCGTTGACTTTCAATATGACTTCTTCCTCGAAGGCGACGAGTCGAAACTCAAGCCGATGATCCTGAAAGATATCGCCACGATGATCAATATGGACATCTCCACTGTGTCGCGTGTTGCCAGTAGTAAGGCTGTGCAGACCGACTTTGGAATCTATCCGCTGAAGTATTTCTTCTCGGAAGGTATCGCGACCGATTCAGGTGAGGAAGTAAGCAGCCGCGAGGTAAAACAGTTCATTAAAGAAATCATTGAGAAGGAAGATAAAAACAAACCCTTGTCCGATGACAAGCTTGAGAAAATTCTCAATGAAAAAGGATATAACATTGCCCGCAGAACCGTGGCCAAATACCGTGAGCAGTTGAACATTCCGGTGGCCCGTCTGCGTAAAGAACTCTGATATGAACGGGACAATTATCGCGCGGGCCATATCCGTTATCTTTCATCCGTTGTTGCTCGCGACATATCTGTTTGGATTATTCGCGTTCATATTCCCCATCGCGTTTGATCCGATAAACGATGACCGTATCGGACAATTTATGTTCCTTCTTTTTTGTGTGACGTTTGTGTTGCCGGTTCTTGTTATCAGTCTCCTCAAAACACTCGGCATAACCCCGACGTTTACCATGTACAGGAGGGAGGACCGTATCCTTCCCTTCATATTGATTTGCGGGTTCTACACCGCGGTGACGGTTGTATTTTATCATCGCGCGGAGGTGAGCCTCAACGACAACTTCCTGAGGTTTCTTATTGTGATCAATGCGTTGGTGATAGTAGCCACCGCTGTTACCCTTTTCTATAAAGTAAGCGTTCACACCATTGGTATCTGGGGCGTAGTTGGAATCCTGCTTCCGCTCAACAATATCACTGAGACTTCGGTGTTGTTTTACCCACTCGTCGGCACGATTGTGCTGGCAGGGATCGTTATGTCGGCGCGACTGCAATTGCAGATGCATTCATTGCGCGAGGTCATAATCGGTTCTGTGCTCGGACTTGGGACTGGCTTTTTTATGGTTTCATACCTCTTCCGTTATTAGAATTTTCCTACCTTATCCGGTGAACAAATACTCCGGCTATGGCTTATCAATTTCTCAAGTACACCGTTGAATCAGGCGTTTGTACGATCGTGTTGAATCGTCCTGAGGTTTACAATGCTTTGAATGATGAGATTACGTTTGAACTGCAGGACGCGCTCCGTCAGGCAGGTCGCGATGATAGTGCGCGTGTTGTAGTACTCACCGGTGAAGGCAAGGCGTTTTGTTCAGGCCAGGACCTGAAATCTGTGAACGTGGGGGAGAAGCGATCCTTTCTGGATTCACTGCACAAGCGATACAATCCAATCATACTTGGTATTCGCAACATGCCTAAACCTGTGATAGGAAAAATCAACGGAGTGGCAGCAGGCGCCGGGTGTTCACTCGCTCTGGCGTGTGATCTCGTAATTGCCGCCGAGGAGGCTACGTTCATAGAAGTATTCATCAACATCGGACTCGTTCCGGATTCCGGTTCATCCTACTTCCTGCCGCGCCTGGTGGGAATGGCGCGCGCCTTTGAGCTTGCAACGATGGGCACACGCGTCAAGGCGAAGGATGCCGCTGGGATGGGACTCATCAACAGGGCTGTGCCCGCTGCGGAACTCGATGCAGTAGTGGGAGAGTATCTTTCCTATTTCGTGAACGCCCCGACGAAATCAATCGGACTGATCAAAAAGATGTTAAACAAAGCCATGACCGGCACCCTTGAAGACGCGCTTGAGTACGAAGCATACTGCCAGGAGATTGCGGGCAACTCGGAGGATTACAAGGAGGGGGTGAACGCGTTTTTGGAGAAGAGGAAGCCGCAGTTTAAGGGGCAATAGTTCCAATTGGTAAAAACAACCTGTGGTTCAATTCGCCTACCCGAGAGGCGTAGCTACGGCTCGATTTTGTAAGGAGGATGGATTTCAGTCCGTCCGTTTCAAGAAAGGTTGGCGTTTTTCCTATTTTTTTGCCAATTAGGCCCAAAAGACAACCTCGACAGGACTCAAAGAGACGTGGCCCCTCGTCACCGGTACTAATACGATTGAGCTGGTCACCATTACAAAAAAAGCCTAGGCGAACAGTTTTCGGTCTAGTAAATTGCAATGGCATGGATCCAAATTACCACAATGTTACTACAACCCCATTGCCTCGAAAAGGGCAGCGGTTGCCGCAAACAATATGCGACTGAAGTGTTGGTAAAGGAAGGATCATCTGTCCGCGTTGTAAACCTGATGATAGCACTAGCGGTCTATTAGTTTTCCAACCTTAATCAAACAGTCCTTTTTTTGCTAGGATTGAGAAATATTTATCTTTAGACAGAGGGCATCGAATTAGATTAAGGAATTGATTTTTGTCCAACTTACACTGGTCAGACATCTGCTTGATAAGGTAGTTGTCTAATTCATGCTTCGATCCATGGCTTATCTTAGTGTGCAGAACGAGTTTCCCATCTTTCCAGAGTTCATAAACTTTATGATCGGTATTTCCTGCAACAAAACCTTTTTTGGTAAGGCTCTTTCTTGCCTTATCAGAATCAACTGATGCCATTAGCTTTCAACAGATTTAACATACAATTTTAAAACAGTCTTGATACCCCTAATGCGGGCTGTAAGTTCGTCGTCAGACAATTCGTTATATCTTGAATAGATATAATGGAATTCTTCGGCAAAATTAGCCTCCGCTTCATCTGCAGTTTTACCTGTCCCAATAATATCAAGTAGCTCGTTTTTGATGACGTAAAAATCTTCTTCCTTGATGAAGAGGCACCTTAAAGGAAAGTTCAGGACATAGACATGGTCGTCATGGACGATGGTGTCAGGTGAGTAAGACAGGGTCTTATCTGGGAAAACCTCTTCAACTCTATTTCTTTTGGATTTTCCAGTGGTAATGACCCGAATGCGCCCTACGGCTTCAGTGCTTTTCACTTCATATTCTTCAGGGGCATCTCTGACCTCCGTCAACAAGCTGTTTTTTGTTTCTTGATTGAGGCGTTTCAACTTGTAGACTGGTTTAACGATTTCACCTTCTTTAACCTCCACGACAGAGACGGGGGCATTCTTGAAACTGTGAAGAAAATCATAGAGATGCAAAACTATTTCATTCCTCTCAGAAGGGTTCCTGTATAACTTTTTGATTTCATCGAACTGTCCGCTACTAGATATCTTCATTAAATTATCTAAGCGTCTGTTCACGGCTTTACGCTGCTGTTCAATATTTCCAGCGACAACTCCCTGGACACGAGGTGTGAATTTGAACTCAGGGACTGCGCTTCCGGTTCTGAAGGCCGAAAGTTCGAGCTTGAAATTTGAAAGATCAATAACGTTACCTTTGTCCACCCCATGGACAGCAATGCTATTAATCAAGGTTTGTAGGTGTTCAGCTATTTTTACGAGCGCGTCTATGGGCAGGGTATTAAACCGTCCTAGTTCCCCCTGGATTTGAAGATTAATCCCTTTATTTAGGTCAATCATAGATTCTGATTACAACGCATTGTTTCGGAAATAAGCAATTTATCTGCTCATTAGCAACGGAGTCTTTGATTGATACAGCGTCATTCCATGCTGTTTCGTAACGTTCAGGATTTCGACGTCCATTGCTTCAACCTCACAACAGATGCGTTTCGGAACGGCAACGGTTTTCACGGAATCACGTGGCCATAATTAGACTGAAAAGGCAACTCTGGAGGTGTATGTTTGCTCCATGATGCCGCGCAAAGATGCCGTTCCCTTTGCAATAAAAAAAAGACCGGACTAAGTCTGTCTTTGAGCACTTGCAGCCCCGAGGCCTCGTGAAAACCCCGAACCTTTCCCG
>JAEZDW010000269.1 GCA_023417955.1 Bacteroidota bacterium | reverse complement strand
CAGCTATAAAGGCGCATTCCTGCCAGGCTATCAACCGAGAAAATCAACGCTGGATGCCAAACCCATCGGACTAAAATATATCGACCATTGCGTAGGGAACGTCGAACTGGGTAAGATGAATCACTGGGTTGATTTCTACGAAAAGGTTATGGGTTTCAAACTGCTTGTAACCTTCGACGACAACGATATCTCCACCGAGTACAGTGCCCTGATGTCGAAGGTGGTTTCAAATGGAAACGGCTACATCAAGTTCCCAATCAACGAACCCGCCGAAGGGAAGAAGAAATCCCAGATTGAAGAGTATCTCGAATTTTACAAAGGGCCGGGAGTCCAGCACATCGCTATCGCCACCGACGATATCATTCACACCGTGAGCGAACTTCGACGCAGGGGAATGGAATTTCTTTACGTTCCCGAAACCTATTACGAAGACGTTCTTGATCGCGTCGGCTCGATTAATGAAGACCTCGAACAACTCAAGCAACAAAATATCCTGATCGATCGCGACGACGAAGGTTACCTCCTCCAGATTTTTACCAAGCCTATCCAGGACAGGCCAACGGTGTTCTTTGAAATCATTGAACGCAACGGCGCGAAATCTTTTGGCAAAGGTAACTTCAAGGCACTGTTCGAATCCATTGAACGCGAACAGGCGCTGCGCGGAAACCTCTAGTGTCAGGAAAATCATTCAGAACTACCGCGAAGCTTCCGGGAAGCCTTTGGGCAGGTTTCGGGCAGATTGCATGGAGATCACCAAACAAGCTCCCTGGAATTGCCCAGCCGGATCGTTATCTCCTGTTTTGAACAATAGTCCTAAAGTTTTTAAACCATAAGGTGGATATGGCCCCGCTTTTTATATTTGGGCGTTAAAAAACCGAAGTCATGTCTGAATTATTGCAACAGGTAAAAACAAAGGCGCAGCAATGGCTGAGCAGCAACGTGATTGACGATGCTACCAAACAGGAAGTACAGGATCTGCTCACCAGACAGGATAGCAAGGAACTGATTGACAACTTTTACAAGGATCTTGAGTTCGGAACAGGTGGTTTGCGCGGTGTGATGGGCGCCGGATCCAACTGCATGAATCGCTACACGGTAGGTGTTGCCACACAAGGACTGGCGAATTATCTCAACAAAAACTTTTCTGGTCAGAAAATATCCGTTGCCATTGCACACGACAGCCGGAATAACAGCAGGTTCTTTGCAGAGGTGGTCGCCGGTGTGTTCTCCGCGAACGGGATACAGGTGCACATGTTTTCGGAACTTCGGCCGACTCCGCTCCTATCATTTGCCATACGTTACCTGAAGTGTCAGTCAGGTGTTGTAATCACGGCGTCACATAATCCGAAAGAGTATAACGGTTATAAGGCATACTGGACCGATGGCGCACAGGTTGTGCCGCCGCATGACAAGAACATCATTGCCGAAGTAAATGCGATCACTTCTTTTGAAGATGTCAAATTTACACCCGTGCCAGCAAACATTCAGACTATCGGTCCCGAAGTAGAGGCAGCCTATTATGAAGAAGTAAAGAAGATCATTCCGAACCACGATGTGATCGCGAAACACAGCGCAATTCCATTGGTGTACTCAAGCATACACGGTGCAGGTATTACCATGGTGCCGGAATGCTTGCGTCAAATCGGTTTTACGAACATCCATGTCGTTGAAGAGCAGGCTCAGCCGGATGGCAACTTCCCAACTGTGAAATCACCAAACCCGGAAGAAAAATCCGCGATGGAAATGGTGATCAAAAAAGGAATGGACGTGGGTGCAACTATGGTCATGGCCACAGATCCCGATACTGACCGCGTTGGTATAGGCGTACGAAAATCTGATGGTGAGTTCATCCTTCTTAACGGAAACCAGGCTTTCAGTCTCATGATGTATTTTATTATGAAAAACCTGAAGGACCGCAAGAACGCGTACATTGCGAAAACAATCGTGACAACCGAACTCGTCGACCTGATGGCTGAACGACTCGGCGTTGAATGCTATAATACACTTACGGGCTTTAAGTACATCGCCGAACTCATGGGTAAGTTTGAAGGCAAGAAACGTTTCGTCGCTGCCGGTGAGGAAAGCTATGGCTACATGGCCGGCGATTTCGTCCGCGATAAAGACGCTGTCTCTGCCTGCGCGTTCTTTGCAGCAATGGCAGCAAGTGCACAGGAGGAAGGCAAATCCCTCTATGATTGGATGATCGACATGTACGTTGAATTCGCCTACTACAAAGAGAGCCTCCTGAACGTAGTGAAAAAAGGACAACAGGGTGAGCAGGAGATCAAGGCGCTGATGGAAAAGTTCAGAAGCAACCCTCCTGCCGAAATCAACGGCAGCCCTGTCGTAAAGGTACTGGATTACAAAATCCTCGTAAGCAAAGACCTCACCACGGGAACAGACGCTCCACTCGATTTTCCGAAATCAGACGTACTTCAATTCCTGCTCGCAGACGGAAGCAAGGTCTCTGTGCGCCCATCGGGAACCGAGCCCAAGATCAAATACTATATTAGTGTCAATGCTGAATTGCCTTCAAGGGAGGAGTTTGAAGAGGTAACGAAATCGCTTAATCTTAGGATTGAAGAGATTGAAAAGTATTTGATGTCGGTGTAGCGTTGAAAGGTGAACCTTCAACTGTGAAGGTAGAAGGTTTCAGGTTTCAGGTTCCACGTTTCAGGTTCCACGTTTCAGGTTGCAGGTTTCAGTTGAAGGTTTTCTGTGGCTTCTCTGTGCTTTCTGTGCGCCAATGGTTTCGTGAAGAAAGATAACGATAAACATTTTTCATGAAATCTACAAACCCCACCCACCGATGTTACTACACGCAACGACAGTCGAAACACGTTGCGCAACGCGTTGCATAGAATTTTTATGGGGTTTAATATAGATCAATATAAGTTGCATACAACATCCATATCAGTTGCATACAGGTTCCGCAAACGAACAGCTTGAAAACAAGCCAAAAATTGAGGCTGAATTTTGATCCCAATCATTGATAAAATTTTCTGAGGGAGGCGTTAAAACCTCCTCATTGCGAAGGGACCAGGTGCTTTAATGATGGAAAATTTCCGCCTCAACTTCCTCAACTTCCATCAGCCCTTTCTCATTGATTGAAGTCAGCCTCACGCGCTTGAGTTCGTTAATGAGGATGGGATCGTATTTCGCCGTAACGCGAATATAATTATGCGTGAATCCGTGCATCATGCCATTCTCGATATCATTCTCAAATAACACGACTGCCTCCGTATTGATGTTGTCTTCATAAAATTTCCGCCGCTTCTTGTCTGACAACGAATGCAGCATCTTCGAACGATCTGCACGATGACTGCCCGGCACAGAGCCATCCATTGTTGCGGCCGGCGTGTTCTCGCGTTCTGAATAAGTGAATACGTGCAGATACGAAACGTCAAGCTGATTAATAAACTCATACGTTTCGAGAAAATCCTCGCGCGTTTCTCCGGGGAAACCAACGATTACATCAACACCAATGCACGCATGCGGCATCGCATCTTTTATACGACTAACACGCTCCACATAGAGCTCACGTTGGTAGCGGCGGCGCATCAACTTCAGGATCTTATTCGAACCCGATTGCAGCGGCACGTGGAAGTGTGGTACGAAGCGTTTTGACGCAGCCACAAATGAAATAATCTCGTCTGTTAGCAGATTAGGTTCTATGGACGAAATCCGGATCCTGTCAATCCCTTCAACCTCATCCAGTGCTCGTACAAGATCAATAAAGCGATCCTGCCTCACACCATCGCGGATACCAAAGTCGCCGGTGTTTACGCCCGTAAGAACGATCTCACGAACACCACGCGATGCAATTTCCTCGGCAGTACGTACGATGTTTGCAATTGTATCACTGCGACTTCCTCCCCGCGCAAGCGGTATCGTACAAAACGTGCACGAGTAGTCGCAACCATCCTGAACCTTCAGGAATGTGCGGGTCCTGTCGTTGATCGAGTAAGATGTGTTAAATGTATTCGCCTTCTCAATGTCGGACGCAATCACGGTGGCTGCCGGTGGACGCACGAACCCATCCAAAAGTTCGACAAGGCGGAATTTTTCGGCTGCTCCCAACACGGCATCCACACCGGGAATGGTGGCAATCTCCTGAGGCTTGAGCTGTGCAAAACATCCGATTATGGCTACATATGCGTCGGGCGAAATTGCGCGTGCCTCGCGGACAATTTTATGACACTTCTTGTCGGCGTTCTCAGTAACCGAGCACGTATTGATAATGAAAATGTCGGGCGTATCCGTAAAATCGACCTTTTTATAGCCTTTCTCCTCGAAAGAACGCGAAATGGTAGACGTTTCCGAGAAATTAAGCTTGCAGCCCAGCGTGTAAAAAGCGACTTTTTTCATTTTGAACCGCAAAAATAACACAATGACTCAATTGCGCAGGGAAATTCGCGGCGAAGAAATTATATGGCTGATACTTAAACTACCAGGCCGTCTTTCAATTCAATTTTCCGGTCAGCCATAGCAGCGAGTTCCTGATTGTGTGTAACGATGATGAATGTATGCCCAAAATCCTTTCGAAGTTTGAAGAAGAGATTGTGGAGATCGACTGCGTTTTTTGAATCGAGGTTTCCGCTTGGTTCATCGGCGAGAATCAAATCGGGAGCGTTTATCAATGCACGTGCGACAGCGGTTCGTTGCTGCTCACCGCCGGAAAGTTCGGAGGGCTTGTGCTCAAGCCTGTCCTGAAGCCCCAGCATCTGCAGGAGCTCAGTTGCCCTTCGGCGGACTTCCTTTTCACCAGAAGAATTCTGAATCAGCCCGGGTATCATAACGTTTTCAAGTGCGCTGAATTCCGGCAGCAGGTTATGAAACTGAAAGATGAATCCGATGGACTTGTTTCTGAATGCAGACAACTCTTTCGACGACCTGTCGAAAATATTGCGGCCATGCATCGTCACATTGCCTTGGTCAGGACGATCAAGCGTGCCCAGGATGTGGAGGAGCGTGCTCTTACCAGCGCCGGATGCGCCAACAATGGCAACCAGTTCGCCTTTGTCCACCGAAAGGTCAATCCCTTTGAGCACATTCAGCTGACCATAGCTCTTCGTTATCTTCTCAGCTGTCAACATACGTATCGCCCTCGTTTAGAAGAATCGACAAAAGATGGGTTCGCACAAAATGCCGGCTTGAGGGCCGGGAGGAGACAAATCAGAGCCGGAAATACCCTGGCAAGACCGAACTTTTCGAAAAATCGCAGCATTAGACCGCAATTTGAGTCCTTAAATTTGAAATCTGAAATCGTGACCATTTGAAATCGAGTTGAAAATAGAGTAGTTTCGCCCGAAAACAAAAATTTCATGAACATACACGAATACCAGGGCAAGGAAATCCTCAAAAAATTTGGTGTAGCCATCCAGCGTGGCATCGTAGCTGAGACTCCGGAGGGAGCATTGGCTGCTGCGAAGGAATTACAGGCGGAAACTGGCACGAAGTGGTTTGTGGTGAAATCGCAGATCCATGCCGGGGGCCGCGGAAAAGGCGTCGTTAAGGAAACCGGCTCAAAGGGTGTTGTTCTTGCTAAAGGTTTGAATGAAGTTTCTGATAAGGCAAAAGGAATTCTGGGCGGAACGCTTGTAACGCACCAAACCGGACCCGATGGTAAGAGAGTAAACAAAGTCCTTATCGCTGAAGACGTGTACTATCCGGGTGAGAACGAGCCCAAAGAATACTATATGAGCATCCTGCTTGATCGCGCCACAGGTACCCCTGTGATCATGGCGTCGACTGAGGGTGGTATGAATATCGAAGAAGTAGCTGAAACCAATCCGGAAAAGATCGTCAAAGAATGGATCGATCCGACTATCGGATTGCAGCCATTCCAGGCTCGCAAGGTTGCCTTTGCTATGGGTTGGGAAGGCACTGCATTCAAGGAAGGTGTGCGTTTCATCCACTCCCTCTACAATGCCTATATCGGCCTTGATGCCAGCATGTTTGAAATCAATCCGTTGCTCAAGACATCCGACAACAAAATACTTGCAGTTGACTCAAAAGTAAATCTTGATGACAATGCCTTGTTCCGCCACAAAGATTTGCTGGAACTACGTGACTTGTCAGAAGAAGATCCGCTTGAAGTAGAAGCAGGAAAAGCTGACCTTAACTACGTCAAGCTCGACGGCAACGTAGGATGTATGGTAAACGGAGCTGGTCTTGCCATGGCAACAATGGATATCATTAAACTGTCCGGCGGTGAACCTGCAAACTTCCTGGACGTGGGTGGTGGAGCAAATGCAACAACCGTCGAAGCTGGCTTCCGGATTATCCTGAAGGACCCTAACGTTAAGGCTATCCTTATCAACATCTTCGGGGGGATTGTGCGTTGCGATCGTGTGGCTAACGGTGTTGTTGAGGCATACAAGAAAATCGGTGACATCCGGGTTCCGATTATCGTGCGTCTTCAGGGCACAAACGCCGAAGAAGGCGCCAGAATCATCGAAGAATCCGGCCTGAAGGTGTTTTCAGCGATTTTGCTGAAAGATGCGGCTCAGAAAGTAAAAGAAGTACTCGCATAAATCAGGGGTTTCGTTTTCTGAACGAAATGCCTATATTGTCCAAAATTTTGCATTTTTAATCACCTGGGATGTCAAAAAAAGCCCTGATAATAGCGCTGATTTGCATTTGCATCGCTGAATTTGCGGATGCACAAAGTTTCTACCAGATGAGGCGCCCCCGAAACCTGATGCTGAATCTCGGCTCAGGCATTTCGTATTACAAAGGTGACCTGGTAAATCCTGGCGCTGTGGGCTTTGTCAAACCCAATATTACCATTGGTGCCGAATACTTCATCATGGATCGGGTCAGTATCCGCCCTCAATTCACCTGGTTCCAGCTTGAGGGGGATGATCGCAAGGCCAATGATGACAGGATCCAACGAAATCTCCATTTCAAGAGCGGAAACATTGAATTTTCAACCGTAGGAACAGTAAATCTTGTACCTGTACCCCTCCGCTTTAACCAGCGTTCAATTCTCAACCTCCATGCGTTTGCCGGTATTGGACTGCTCTATTTCAACCCAAAAGCCGAACTTGACGGTGAGACATACGCCCTGAGAAAGTTCAAGACTGAAGGCGTGGCTTACAGTCGCCTGCAGCCCGTGATTCCGATGGGTTTTGGCGGACGAATTACCATCAGCCCCTATTTCAACATCCTCATCGAAGGCGGTTACAGACTTACGTTTACCGACTATCTTGATGACGTTAGCCGGACAAGATACCTCGGCCCGGAAGCATTTGATTCCGAGATCGGTTATCGCCTTTCTGACAGACGCCCCGAGGTTGATACTCAGCCGTCGAACCCGACACAGGTTGGCAGAAGGGGCAATCCCGACAACAACGACGGATATTTCATGTTGAATATCAGCCTCCAGTACTATTATCCGAAGGAGATATTCAAGAACTCGAACAGACTTTACTCAAAGAAACGTCGCGCGGCCTTCAACCCCATGCGGGGACGCTAATCGATTCGGAACAATCCTAGCTTTTCTTTATTACCCGGATACGATACGTGCCCCCGTCTGTACGTACCGATAGGATGAACACGCCGTCTGGCCATGGGGTTGTATCCATGCTCAACCGATCCGAGTCAGGCAGATTTCTTAAAATTTCCCGCCCCAGATTATCATAGACGAGCACCTCCTCGATTGATCCCGCATCTTCTCCTTCAGGAAACGAAATCAAAAGCTGCGTGCTGAATGGTATCGGCGTGATCACGGGGCCGGAATCATAATAACCATACGAAGCTTTTACAACGCAACCCTTCACTTCTGCGGTTGCCGTCACGTTACCAGACTTTGCCGGCTCAAAGTTTTGGCCTGTATGACGAAGTTCATGATCGACAAACCATTTCGTTTCCGAATAATTTGATGTTAACGTCTGTCCCTGCCGCAGAATTTCCAAAGAATCAGGAAGTATTACCTCGCAGTAAACGGATTTCAATTCGCTCCGGCATCCAACGCTGTCTTCTGCCAAAACGTAATAGGTCTTGCTCTTCCCTATCTCTGGCGTCGTAAAACTCTCTCCAACGAAAACGGGTTCGTCATGAGTTTCATCGTCGAACCAGACCAAATTGTAATTACCATTTCGCTGTGCTTTCAACAAAACAGCACCCGGACCACATCGCATCGCACCGGAGACCACGGGAGCAGCAGGTGAATGGTGTCTTGCAATAACAAGGGTATCCAACGCATCCCGTCGACACACAGATTCACTTGTAAAGACTACCTTCATGGTTTCCTCGCCTTCACCAAATGGTTCGGGTATGTTTATCACCCCCGCAACATCCGCGTAGAAGTATCTCCCATTGTGTAAAGCCGCGACACGCGTTACGTCTGTAATGTTAGCGACGTTGACTTGCACAAGGGTATCCTGACAATGGACCGGCACACTTAATTCGTGAAGAAGGGAAGGATTCGCCATGGTTATTAACAAACCGAATCGGTTGGCTTGTGCAGAAGCAGGATCATCACTCACAACAAACCGGAAGACATCAATCGAAGTGGTATCCGCCTCGAAATAGTCAATCACACTCACAGTCGATCTGGAAAACATGCCTGCAGTTTCAATCTTGATTGTGTAGGTGCCGGGTTTGATCGCCGCACCTGACGGACCGGTGATTGAAACAGGAATCACCTTACCGCATTCAACTTGATCATAAGCAGCGATGGCGACGGCTACACTGTCCGTTGTGAGTATTGCAACTGAGAGCTCGTCATTGGGAAGCTTGACAGCGTCAAACCGATCCAGCGTCTTTGCAGAACCGGGCCGAATCCGAAGCCACGCTATGTCTACACCTTCAGGACCGGCAATAGATAGTCGAACGTGATCCGTTTCGTCCGCGCGATAAAAGGATGCATCGGCGAACGCTTTTGCTGATTCGTCTATCACAAGCGTCGGATTGTCATCAGTTGCGTAGACCCAGAAAGCCTGACCTGATGCGATTGTGCTGTTCACAACATCGCCAACTTCACCATCGGTATATCGAAACCGGTTCTCGCCATTGTCGCGTATAGCGATTGACATGCTGATGCCTTGAAGTGCCCATCCTCCACCTCCCCACTTGACTGCCGATGCATACGGGTTTCCAACGAGGTTCCATCCTGCAAAGGGGTCTCCTTCCTGAACATCACGCTTAACATTTAAATCGTACGGCCCCTGGTTCAGCTCACCGGTTACATCCCACACGACCGGGTTCGATCCGCCGCGTATGAATGCAGCATAGCCGCGACCTGGTTCAAGGTAGCTATCCGACGCAAAACCACTTACCGGAAAGGGCTGCCAACCATTGTCATAGTAAAACAAAGACGGCGCCGCAGACGCAATTCCCTCCCCCGTACTTGGGTCAGCAAAAGTCCCGGTTACCGGGAAGTCGTCCATCATTGACGCAACACTCGCATTGGCCACAGGCGAAGCCAGGTACCGATAAAGTCTTCCTTCGCCGCTCATATGTCGTTGCACCGTTACGTCGCCCGTGATGCTACTGCCGTCAGGAATGGGTGCTACGCTTGCAGTCCCTCCGGGTATATCTGCACGCGACAATAAATTGATGTGCCCGTTAGCGTGGAGAACAGAATTCGCGCTCATGATGGCAAGCGATTTCATGATGTCGAGCGGTGAGGTTACAACAACATCAGCGGGTTCAGATTTTGAAATGAGCAGGTCCTGAATACGTGCGCCGCGCAGCGACAAAAAAGCATTGTGTGTTCCAGCCATTGTGATGGTCGATGCATTGACGAGTCGCGCGCTCTCAGAAAGCAGGACATCACCATATGCCTCGAAACTATGATTATTTGCATCCAGCTCACCCGATAGCACTCCTACATTTCGGGCGATAACATCGTAAAGCAATTCGACACCATTGGAGTTGTTGAAGACAACGTCGACATTTTCGTCAGTCGGATGTCCGTCGCCGACAAATTGCTTCGCGAGACCATTATACTCAATAGTGGCATCGGGATAAAAACGCTTCAGGCCGTTGACCTGAAGGTTGCCGCCATCACCATTTTGGAGCGCGCCTTCGGCATCGGTGCTTCCGAGACGGACGTGCCCTTTAATAAAAACATTGCCGTTCTCAACACGCACTACACTCGTCGCGAGATCGACAGTCGATGCGGCTTCAACATGAAGGTCGAAGGTTCCAGTCAGCACAGACGTCCCTATGCTCACGTTCTGGGGTGCAGTGCCACAAAAAACAAGTGTACCCTTACCGGGAGACGGCGCGATCAGATCTCCGCGCATTAGTTGAAAATCACCGGATAGAGCGATCGTTGACCGACGTACTCCGCTTGAATCGGTACTGCCTGAACAAAATCGTATCGGTCCGGAGGCATTAACAAGAAACGTCCCGCCAACCTGTACATGGCAGCGGCCCTGGGTAGCGAGATAGCTCGGACCCGAAGAGGTCGATCCATAGTAAAAGTCCCGCCCGATAATGAGCTGCACTGAATCGCTTGTAGTCGTAATCCAAATCTCAGATGGCCCTTCGACGCGAAAGTCGCGGCCGATCCTGAGCACAGGCCGTTGTGTTGTTGACAGCCGCAGACTCTGATTATTTGTGTTGCGTATGATGAGGTCGCCGCGGATATCGCGCAGATGGCCATTGAAGTCTACGAAGGATGTTTGCTGCGGACAGTCATAAATCACGTGACCAAATGATTGCTTCCAGCTTTCGCTATAGTCAAGAGCAACGTAGCCACTGGTTGAGAATCCGTTGATATGAAGGATAGATTCCGCATCCCACGACGCGAAGGGGATAAATGCGCGCGAAGATCCGCGAAAAATAAAAACTCCACCTGACTCGAAAACAGTGTTCGATGCATGGGTTTCGAACTGCACAGAGTCATAACCAGTCAATGCTCCCGAAACATGCAGTCCTCCTCCATTGTGCACACGAAGTACACCACCACCCTGAGGCGGGATCATTTCAAGCGATCCTGCTGAAGTGATCGTGAGCGAACCTGAAATCTCAAGTACTCCGACTTCCGCTGTTGTTGAAAGCGATATGTCGTGATTTACGCGAACAACTGAACCGCTGCCCATTGCGGGCACCGTGCCACCCTCCCATGTGGAAGGATCATTCCAAAAACCATTTTGTGCTGAATTAACGATTTGCCCCGAAACATGAACGATAACACACAACGTTAGTCCAGCAAGAAAGAGCACTTTCCTGCAGATCATAATAGCTAAAATTTAAGATAACGTACAACGGTTGGCGCGGTCCACGTCGGGGTGCAGGACCAGCTGCCGAAACGAATTTAAAAATTATCCTGAAACACGCAAAACGAAACCTGAAACCTTGAACCTGAAACCTGAAACCTGAAACCTGAGACCTGAAACCTTGAACCTGAAACCTGCAACCCTACTGCATCGAATCAGTCACATCGAGCACCTCAAACTTCGAATAATTGCTTTTGTATTCGGGAACAATCTCCTTCATGAGAGCAACCATCTTGAGTTCATTCCTGTCGTGAATGAGGTCGGAAAGCAGGTCGAGATAACGAACAATGTCGTCGTAGAGATATTCTGAAACCTTTGCCTTGAGAATTTTTTCGTGGTGCGTAGGAATGGTGTTTTCGCTGTTATTCAGAAGTTCTTCGTATAACTTCTCTCCTTCTCTGAGGCCCGTGAATACGATGTCTATATCCTTGCCAATGGTTTTGCCGGACAGCATGACCATGCGCTTGGCGAGATCGTAAACCTTCACGGGTTTACCCATATCAAAGATGAAGATTTCGCCGCCGAGACCCATCACGCCAGCTTCCAATACGAGTTCACACGCTTCCGGAATTGTCATAAAGTAGCGCGTGATATCCGGATGCGTTACAGTCAGCGGTCCGCCCTTGCGAATTTGTTCACGGAAGATGGGTATGACCGAGCCGTTCGATCCGAGCACGTTTCCGAATCTCGTTGTAATGAACGACGTCCCCTTCATGCCGAGGCGGTCCATGTGCTGATTCAGTGACTGAACGTAAATCTCGGCGATACGCTTCGTGCAGCCCATCACGTTGGTCGGATTAACGGCCTTGTCTGTGGAGATCATGACAAACTTCTTGACCTTCATTTCAACGGCGAGATCCGCCAGCGTCCGGGTACCAAAGATGTTCACACTCACTGCTTCCGACGGATTGCTTTCCATCATGGGCACGTGCTTATAGGCAGCGGCGTGGAACACTGTATCGGGTTTAAACTCCCTGAATATGTTTCGGATCCTGTCGCGGTTGCAGATGTCAGCAATGAAGATGTATATGCGTGTCTGGGCGTTCTTCTCGCGAAGTTCGCGCTCAATGTCGTATAACGGAGACTCTGCCTGGTCAACAAGCACAAGAACCTTGGGCTTGTAGCTCAAAGCCTGGCGGGCAAGTTCCGAACCGATTGACCCGGCTCCTCCGGTAATACAAATAACTCTGTTGAAGATTTCGTCTTCAATCAATTCGTTGTTCAACTTAATGACCTCACGCCCGAGCAGGTCTTCGATATTGATATCCTTGATTTGCTCCACGTCAAAGTCGTTACGCAGCCATTTCTCAAAAGATGGTACGTAGCCAACCCTTACGTTATAACGGAGCGCATCGTCGACGATCTCGTTTTTCCTTTCAACGGAAAGATTCTTAACCGCAATGATTAGTTTTTTTACTTTGAATTTCCTGATGAGATCAGGCAGGTCGTCGTAACGATAGATTCGTGTACCGTTGATGTCTTTACGCGTTTTCTTCAGGCTGTCATCCAGAAACCCCACGAGTTGGTATTGGCTGCTCATGTCTGCCTCAATTGCCTGTTTAGTCAGGAAGCCGGCAACCCCTGCACCGAATATCAATACAGGCATCCGTGTTACCCGATCAGCTTTGTAGTATGTAAAGATATTTTTTACAATCAGGCGGTATTGATACAGCAACAGCGATGAGATAAAAAACGAAATGAAGATGACCGAATAAGGGATAGCATTTCGTTCGAAGTTATAATAGTAGATCAGGTTTCCCATCAGCAAAAGACCGAGGCTGAGTAGTTCAGTCTGAATTATCCTGATGCCGTCCTGGATACCGGTATAGCGGACAATGCCGGCGTAACTTCCGGTAATGAGTGTAGAAATCAATGATACCGTGATGGTGAGCGCGATACCAAACGCTGGTTTATATGCAATAACGAGGTCGATGTTAAAGTTAAAGCGCAGCAGAAAGGCAAGTGATACCGCAAAGAGAATAAGCGACAGGTCAATTAGAATGATTACCCATCGTGGAAGAATTGTAAGTCGATTAAGGACTTTGTTTACCAATTTGGAAGCGGTTAGATCGCTAATCCTCTTTTTTTGATTTCGAGAATAGTCTATAACCACCCAGCGCACCGCCGGCAACGAGCAACAATTCTATCCCGGTTATGGGAACTGGAGTATCATCAGGTGCGTCAGGGTTGTTAGGCTGCGCTATTGCTGAGCCCGAAAGCCAAATCAAGAGCGCAAACGTTAGTACAATACGGGAACTAAGAAATCTCATTTGTCGGTCTTAATAATCCGGTGAATCTGCTTATCCGTTGAAGTGGTTACGATCAGCAAATATACACCATTTGGCAGAGATTCAATATTGACGAATCCGTCAAACGC
>JAEZDW010000230.1 GCA_023417955.1 Bacteroidota bacterium | reverse complement strand
CGTGTACACACCGTGGTGGCTCGACAATAAGAAACTCGATTTCCCGCGTGGGTACCACATTGAGTACTGGGGCGGTATGGGTATGCCTGGTTACGGATTTGGCTTTGGCGTTCAGAATGTCAACGGGAAGTTTCCGGGACGTGATGGCAAGCAAAAGCCTGCAGGTGGATATGGAGCTTCATTAAAAGATGACATACGATACTTCTATGGTGCAGGATTCGGTATGTCGGGCAGGGGTGAAGCGATCGCGCGGGAAGACAACTATTGCGAAATAGATCCAAATACCGTCGACAAATGGGGTATTCCGGTTCTGCGTTTTCATTACAAATGGAGTGACTACGAGGTCAGGCAGGCGAAGCACATGCAGGATACCTTTGAAGAAATTATTCACAAAATGGGCGGTGTCGTTACATCGACAAAAGGTACTGCTGAGAATGATTACGGTCTGGCAGCTCCGGGTCGGATCATTCACGAAGTTGGGACGACCCGTATGGGTAATGATCCGAAGAAGTCAGTGCTCAACAAATACAATCAGGCGCATGATTGCGATAACCTGTTTGTTATGGATGGTGGCGCGTTCGTGTCACAGGCGGACAAGAATCCCACATGGACCATTCTTGCGCTGGCAATGCGCGCCTCAGAATACCTTATCGACGAAATGAAAAAGCAAAATATCTGACCTAAACATTGCGACTCATGGACAGAAGAAAATATCTAAAATCATTCACGCTGGGAGCTGTAGGTGTAGGCGTGCTACTGGAATCGTGCGATACGCCAAAGGAAGCCCCAACAACTGCTGAAGCGAAGCCGGAGTTTACCATCGACCGGTACAAGGAAGAACTGGAAAGGGAGGAAAAGCTTCAAAATGAAACATTCTTCAATGAGCACGAAATGAAAACCATTACTGTGCTCGCAGACATCATTATACCGCGGGATGACCGGTCGGGGAGTGCTTCGGATGCCGGGGTGCCCGACTTCATTGCGTTCATCGTTAAAGATATGCCGGGTCACCAGTTGCCCATGCGCGGTGGACTGAAATGGCTTGACGTGCACTGCATGAAGCATTACGGCAACGCGTTTGTTGATTGCACAGAGGCACAACGCATTGAAGTCGTTGACCAGATTGCCTATCCGGAACAGGCTGCTCCTGAGATGAAGCCCGGGGTCACTTTTTTTAACCGCATGCGCGATCTTACGGCGACCGGATTCTATACGTCGAAGATTGGAATAGCTGATCTTGGGTACATGGGGAATACACCGAACCAGTGGAACGGCGTTCCCGAGGAAGTCCTGGCGCAGTACGGCTTAAAGTATGATGATCGCACCAACGAGATAAGCGTCCGGTACTGACCTGTGAGGCTATCTATATAATGTAAGGTTAACAGGACAAATGTCCTTGATTGCCGCGTTGAAAGGTGCGTTCTTGTAGGCTATGAGGTATTTTCTCCTGACGGCTTTTCTTTTAACTCATGTTTCGCTTATTGCCCAGGAGGAGATCCAGTCCCGGAAACGGGTGCAAACTGCGATTCGCGTTGACCACGCTCCTAAAATCGACGGGGTGCTGGATGAAAATCTTTGGAATACCCAATATGAGCGATCGAATTTCATTCAATATGCGCCCGATAACGGTGCTCCTTCAAAATTCGAGACTGCAGTCCAGGTAATTTACACCGACAAAGCTCTTTACGTTGCAGCCAGGCTTTTCGATCCTGAACCCAATAAGATCCTTAAAGAGTTTGGCGGTCGCGATGATATGTGGCGGAATACAGACCGCTTTGGAATCATGATCGATCCTTATAACAGCGGGATAAGCGCGTTTACTTTTTTCGTTACCGCCGCTGGTGTTCAAGGCGACTTCTACCTCACAGGTACGTTCTGGGATGGAAACTGGGATGCCGTGTGGAACAGTGCAGTCAGGGTTGATGAAAACGGCTGGACTGCCGAAATTGAAATCCCGTATTATGCGATTCGTTTTCCCCGACTGGCTGTCCAGGAATGGGGGATCAACTACTTCAGAAGTGTAAAGCGAATTCAGGAAGAAGCATACTGGAATCATATCGACAACTCGATCCAGGGTGTTGTGAATCAATCCGGACTCCTGAAAGGAATTGAGAATATTCAGCCGCCCCTGCGTTTATCCTTCTCGCCGTATGTGACCGCGTCATACAATCATTCGGAGGAAGTCGGCGACGGCCAGTTTGCATTGACTGGCGGCATGGACTTGAAGTACGGCATTAATGAGAGCTATACACTCGACATGAGCCTTATACCTGATTTCAGCCAGGTACAATCGGACAACGTCGTACTTAACCTTTCCGCCTACGAGGTTCGGTTTGCTGAAAACCGGCAGTTCTTTACAGAAGGCACTGAATTATTCAACAAGGGGAGTCTCTTTTACTCACGGCGGGTAGGCGCAACGTTTGGTGAGATTGAATACGATGACCAGCACGAAGAGATTGCCAGTCAACCTACGGCAGCGAACTTGTTGAACGCCACAAAAATATCAGGGCGCAATAAAAAAGGCCTCGGGCTGGGTTTCTTCAATGCGATCACTAACAAGACAAAGGCGCTGATCCGAAACAAGGAGAATGGGACGACCCGGGAAGTAGATGTTGATCCGGTAACGAACTTCAATGTGGTTGTTGTTGATCAGAATCTAAAGAATAATTCAAACTTCAATTTCACGAATACGAGTGTGGTTCGTGCGAACGGGGGAAGGGATGCGAATGTCGCAGGAGCTTCACTGTTGTTGAATGACCGCACACTTCGATATCGCGTGCGCGTGTTCGGCTCAGTGAGCAATATTGCGCGCAGGCAGCCCGTTGATGCGAACGGAGATGAAAGTGGCTTCAAATACACGATTGAACTCGCAAAGGTAAGTGGACCCTGGCAGTATGGTCTTTCAAGAAACGTAGAGTCGAAAAACTATCAGATCAACGACCTTGGTTACTTAAGGGCGCCGAACGAGATTTCTCACTATGCATATGCACGCTACAACGTGTTCAGGCCATTTGGGATATTCAACCGAATGAATGCGTACCTTTCCTTATTTCATGATAAGTTATTCGCGCCGCGCGCGTTCAGCACGTTTGATGTCAATGCGAGCGCATATGCGCAATTCAAGAATTTCTGGTCGGTAGGCCTCCGTTATGGCGTCAAACCGGTAACAAGCTACGACTATTTTGAACCGCGTACCGAAGGCTATTTCGTTGCGCTGCCGGCGTCAAGAAGCTATAACGTTTCGCTTGAAAGTGATTCGCGAAAGCCGCTGAAGGGTAACTTTTATGGAGGGCGATGGATCCGTGATGAATGGGATCAACATTCCGACTGGATGGGGATTTACCTGCGCTATCGTGTTAACAACAAGCTTTCCCTCAACGTAGAGGTGAACGGTGAGGAGTCAGTCGGCGGGCGCGGCTACGTAACCAACACAACGAGCAATGCTGAAGAACAAATCATCTTCGGTCAACGCAGTGTCAAGACGGCGACAAACGTGGCGGGTATTAATTACACATTCAATAACCGAATGGGCGTTAACCTTCGCGTGAGGCATTACTGGAGCAGTGTCAGGTACGATAGTTACTATAAACTCGAACGCATAGGTACTCTCGCGGAAAGCGACTATTCGGGCATTGACGACAACGGAGAGTTATTGCACGACACCAATTTCAACGCGTTGAACCTTGATCTTGTCTATTCACTGCAGGTAGCTCCGGGGTCATTTGTAAACGTTGTCTGGAAGGATGCAATCCAGTCTCTCACTACGGATTCTTCGCTGGATTATTTTTCGTCTTATCGCCAGGTCATGCAGGCTCCCCAGACGAATAATTTATCGATACGATTCACGTACTTCCTCGATTACCTCTCACTTCGCAAGTCAGTATCGCGATCCTGACCGGCCTGGGTTGGCTTCATACGTTTTCTGTGGCGATGGCTGGCGGTACTGATCAGTCATGCGAAAAACTTTGCAAAGTTCATTGCCGCACGCATGAAATTTATTATACTTTTGAATTGATCCGCGTTCCCTGAACATTGCGAAACCGTGACACAGGGCTGTAAGTGCAGGATGGTTGCATCATCGGCTACGCGGATATTTATCAAAAAAAGTGAATGCCATGGATGTCGCGGTTAACCGGGATTTTAAGTATGTTTCGTATTTGTGGGATGAATCAAAGGCGGAGCGGTGTAAGAACGAAATTGATCTGTTGATTTATCGATCCAATATTCTTGGTGCCGACCTCCGGATTACCAACTATGGCGGAGGAAACACTAGCTGTAAGACGCGCGAAAAGGATCCGCTATCCGGCGAGCTGAAGGACGTCATGTGGGTCAAAGGGTCCGGTGGCGATATCGGGACGCTCACGCGAAAGGGGCTTGCCGGTTTGTACCTGGACCGACTCCATGCATTGAAAAATCGCTACCGCGGGCTGGAGTTTGAAGATGAAATGGTGGGGCTGTTCTACCATTGCATATATGATCTCGAATCGAAAGCACCTTCCATCGATACGCCACTTCACGCGTTTCTCCCTTTTACCCATATCGATCATTTGCATCCTGATGCAGTAATTGCACTTGCTGCGTCCAGGGATGGAGAGGGCATCGTCAAAGATTTGTTTCAGGGCTCATTGGCATGGATCCCATGGCAGCGCCCTGGATTTGATCTCGGTCTCAAGCTGGAGCAGTGCGTTGTGCAGAACCCCTCAATTTCAGGTATTGTACTTGGCGGGCATGGATTGTTCACCTGGGGAACTACTTCGCATGAGTGCTATCTAAGTAGCCTTTCCGTTATTGAGAAGGCGTCCGCGTACTTGCACGAAAACTTTGGCAAAAAGCGTCCTGTGTTTGGCGGCGTTCGTGTTCCGGCACCCGATCGTGAGAAACGACTTGCGCGGGCAAGTTCTGTCGCGCCGATACTTCGCGGCTTCTGCTCGAGTGAGCGTCATATGATTGGCCATTTTACCGACGACGAACGCGTGCTGGAGTTTGTTGGCAGTAATGATCTGGAACGGCTCGCACAACTTGGAACCAGTTGCCCGGATCACTTTTTACGGACTAAGATCAGACCACTGATACTGGAGCTGCCCGAAGGAGCAGGTGGAAACGGTCAGGAAATCAAAGCCCTGATTGGACAGCAGTTTGAGAAGTATCGCGAACAGTACAGCGAGTACTATACGAAACATCGGGTGGAAGGAAGCCCCGCAATGCGTGATCCAAATCCGGTTGTGATCCTGTTACCCGGTGTCGGGATGTTTACATTCGCAAAGGATAAACCAACGGCAAGGGTATCTGCTGAATTCTATATCAATGCGATTAATGTCATGAAGGGTGCGGAGGCGGTTTCGTCTTATGTGGCGTTACCCTTACAGGAGGCATTCAATATTGAGTACTGGCAGCTTGAGGAGGACAAACTGAGGCGGATGCCACCAGCGAAACCGCTTACCGGGAGGATTGCATTAATCACAGGAAGTGCGGGTGGTATTGGAAAAGCAATCGCTGAAAAGTTCATCAAGGAAGGTGCGGTAGTTGTGATTTGTGACAATGACGAAACGCGGTTGAAAGAAGCGGAAACTGAAATGAGGAAGACGTATTCCCCGGATCAGTATGTAACTACTGTCATCGATGTTACGAACGCAGAGAGTATACGCAAGGCGATGGCGAACGCAAACATCGCATTCGGAGGAATTGACATCCTTGTAAACAACGCCGGTATTTCAATCTCACGCGGATTTACGGAACACACCGAAGAAGAGTGGGATAGCCTGTACGATATTCTCGTGAAAGGACAATTCCTGATGTCGCAGACAGCGGTGCGTGTGATGAAGCAGCAGGGGCTGGGTGGCGATATCATCAATATTGCCAGCAAGAACGGACTTGTATCGGGACCCAAGAATGCCGGCTATGGTTCTGCAAAGGCTGCCCAACTGCACATGAACAGGCTGATGGCAGCAGAGCTTGGGGATGATAAAATCCGCGTCAATGCGGTAAACCCCGATGCAATTATTGTTGATAGCAAGATTTGGAAGAGTGGTTGGGCCAATGACAGAGCTAATGCGTATGGCGTGCCTGTTGAAGAGCTGCCCCGGTTTTATGCAGATCGCACACTCATGAAAGACATTCTTTATCCCGCTGACGTGGCAAATGCCGTTTACGTATTTGTCAGTGGACTGCTTAATAAATCCACAGGCAACATGCTTAATGTGGACGGCGGATTGCCACCAGCATTTCCCCGATAAAAAGCTTGACTTACATAGGAATAAGAAAAGGGAGCAGAGACTCCCTTCTTTTTTGGTTGGCATAAAAAAAAGAAGCCGTCTCAAAAGCCTCCCGGAAACGGACGGACTGAAGGCCGTCCTTACGATCAATACGAGGCTACGCCTCGGGGAATCGCTAAAGAGATCGCTTGCTGTATAGGGAAGAGGTGACGTTGCGGGATTCAGGCGAGTTCGGTCTCGTTAAAAACGAGGCAATCTCAAAAGGGCAGCCTCCAAACAGAAAATATTGAACCGCGGGCGATCTAAAATGAAAAAAGCCGCCTCATGACT
>JAEZDW010000218.1 GCA_023417955.1 Bacteroidota bacterium | reverse complement strand
AGTGCGGCTTGGTCGATAGCGCTTTGCGTAATTATGCTCGATATTTAGAACGAGGACGCATTTTTTGAACTATTCAGTAACGGCGTTTTTAGAATTTTCTTAAATACAATTAATTTAATGTTAAACGGCAAAAGTGTATTGATTACCGGAGGCACAGGATCTTTCGGTAAAATGTTTACCAAACTCATCCTTGAGCGGTACCCCTCTGTAAAAAGGCTCGTCATTCTGTCAAGAGATGAACAAAAACATTATCAGATGGGCATGGAGTTCCCTGAAGATAAGCATCCTGCTATTCGATATTTTATTGGCGATGTGAGGGAGGAAAGCCGCCTGATCAGCGCATTCGAAGGTATCGATATTGTCATTCATGCTGCGGCAATGAAACACGTTCCATTAGCAGAATATAACCCTATGGAGTGTGTGAAGACAAATATTCTGGGCGCAGAGAACGTCATCAATGCCGCGCTAAAGACAGGTGTAAAGAACGTTGTCGCGCTAAGCACGGATAAAGCTGCAGCGCCGATTAATTTATATGGTGCAACGAAACTCGCATCTGATAAGCTGTTTATCGCAGCGAACAACATTAAGGGAAAGAGAGATATCAAGTTTTCTGTCGTACGATACGGCAATGTAATGGGGTCGAACGGATCTGTAATGCCCTTCTTCCTGAAAAAGCGGCATGAGGGTATAATTCCAATTACCGATACCAGAATGACCAGGTTCAATATCACGCTTGAGGAGGGATGTCAATTGGTATTCAATGCCATTGAAAATGCATGGGGCGGCGAGATCTTCGTGCCCAAAATTCCATCCTATCGGATTACCGACGTGGCGACTGCGATTGCTCCTAACTGCAAGCAGGTGGAAGTGGGAATAAGGCCTGGAGAAAAACTGCACGAGGAAATGATCACCACGTCCGACTCCTTTAATACACTCGACCTGGGCCCTCATTATGTCATACTGCCTCAGCAGCCCGGATTCAATGTACAGGACTACATGGGCAGATTTAATGCCACCCGCGTCCCGGTCGGATTTTGCTATAATTCAGGCAGTAATTCGGAGTGGGAAACTGTCGAAAGCCTCCGGACGCTGATCAAGCGCCACATCGATCCGGATTTTAATGTATAAATGAATGAAGCTGGGGATCGGTACAGTTCAATTTGGACTGAACTATGGAGTTAATAATAAAACCGGCAAGCCAGACGGGCTGCAGGTCCGACAGATTATTGAGATGGCTGGACTAAATGGTCTGGGACTGCTCGACACTGCCGCTGACTACGGCGACAGTGAAAATGTCATTGGTGATGTCGTCGGTGAAGACCCCCGTTTTGCTGTAGTCACCAAAGTATCAAGAAAATCGAGTCCGTCACATAGCTTGCGTGAATCGCTGGTAAGGCTGAAACGGAAGAAAGTCTATGGCCTACTGATCCACGATTTTGAACAGTATACCTCCAACAACGGAGTTTCATCAGAACTTCAAAGACTCAGAGACGAGGGATATGTAGAAAAGGTCGGGTTCTCGTTATATCTGCCAGAGCAGCTTCAAACGCTGCTCGACAAGGATGTGCCATTTCAACTAATCCAGGTGCCATACAGTATTCTGGATCAACGATTCGAGCCTTATTTCAGCGTACTTCAGACTCGGGGTGTTGAAATCCACGTGCGTAGCGTGTTCGTTCAAGGCCTGGTGTTCATGGAACCGGCTTCGATGAAGGGCTTTTTCGATCCTGTAAGAGGGAAAATCGAAAAACTTCACGCATTATCACGCAGTTCCGGCAAATCAGTCCAGTCCTTATGTCTGAACTTTGCTATCTCAAACGATCAAATTAATAAGGTCCTAGTTGGAGTTGAAACCGCGGCGATACTGGAGGATAACCTAAAGTGCCTTGATGAAAACTTGTCGGCGGATGAGTTGAACGGCCTACGTGCCCTTAAAGAGACTGATGAAAGAATGATTCTGCCCTACAAGTGGGAGTAAGTAAATGAAGTAAATAGCAAATCATTTCCCAAATGAAAGTAATTCCCTACGGACGACAACATATAACAGAAGAAGATATCGAAGCTGTAATTTCCGCATTGAAGTCGGACTTCTTAACTCAGGGCCCGAAAGTCCTTGAATTTGAGAAGGAGTTTGCTTCTTATGTCGGTGCAAAATACGCTGTTGCAGTCTCAAACGGGACCGCAGCCCTCCACTTGAGCGCTATTGCCCTCGGTGTTAACTCCACGTCGAAAGTAATCACCACCCCGATCACCTTTGCAGCATCTGCAAACTGTGTTCGTTACTGCGGGGGAACTGTCGAGTTCGCGGATATTGATCCTGATACAGCTTTGCTTGACGTCGAGAAAGTTCGGGCCATTTTGAAGTCAGCGCCTCCCGGAACTTATCAGGGAATTATACCCGTTGACTTCGGTGGCTACCCGGTCAATCTTGAAAAGTTTCGGGAGCTTGCTGACGAATTCAACCTTTGGATACTGGAGGATGCCTGCCATTCACCGGGGGGTTGATTTATTGATAGTAATGGTGAACTGCAATTGTGCGGCAACGGTAGATACGCAGAGCTCACAGTGTTTTCTTTCCACCCGGTGAAACATATTGCCTGCGGAGAAGGTGGAATGGTAACAACCAACGATAAAGAACTTTACGAAAGATTGTTGTTGCTGCGGACGCACGGGATCACACGAGACAGTAGCCATCTGCGGGAGAACCATGGCGGGTGGTACTATGAGATGATTGAGCTCGGATACAACTACCGGCTTCCGGATCTCAACTGTGCTCTTGGACTATCTCAGCTTCGTCGTGCAGACGAAGGAATTGCACAGCGCCAGGAAATAGCGAAGCGTTACGACAATGCATTTGCAGGAAAAGTTAAATCAATTATACCCGGTGACGGAGTTCATCATGCTTATCACCTTTACATTGTGAAGGTGGACAACAGGAAGCAGTTATATGATGCTTTGAGGCAAAAAGGTATATATGCTCAGGTTCACTATATTCCGGTGCACACGATGCCGTATTACCAAAGTCTCGGTCATAAGAAAGGATCAATGCCTGTAGCGGAAGCGTACTATGAGAAGTGTCTGAGTCTTCCAATGTATCCGACGTTAACGGAGGAGGAACAGAATTTTGTTATTCAGAATGTATTAGAAAACCTGAAGTAAAATGAATACCCAGAAAGATGCATTCCTTGAATATGAGGGTGACAACTGGTTTCGCCGAAATCAGGAGGCGCTTCGCTCCAATCCTGAAGACGACGTTGCTCTAAGAGTTATGAAAGAATATTCAGTTTCGCCACGCAATGTTTTCGAGATAGGATGTAGCACGGGGTATCGACTTGACGCAATTGCCTCCGCATTTGAAAATGTTCAGGTAACAGGCTTGGAGCCATCTGGAGAGGCCATCCGATATGGAAAAGAGCATTACCCTCGCGTCCACTTTATCAAAGGCACGGCAGATGACATGGTAGAGCTCCCTTCGCAATCATTTGACGTTGTAATAATTGGTTTTGTGCTTTATGTCATTGATCGGGAATTGCTTCTCAAAGTAATTGCTGAAACCGATCGTCTATTGAGTGATGGAGGGTTGCTTATGATCATCGACTTTTTCTCGGAAAAGCCGATACGCAATTCCTATGATCACATAAAGGACAGGCAAGCATTTGCATTCAAGCAGAATTACCACGAGATTTTTATGGCGTCCCATCTTTATCACCTGATCGATCGGAGAACGATGGATCATTCCCGCAAAGGATATGATCTGTCGGGGGATTTTTACGACAAATATGCTTTAACAACCCTGAAAAAAGATTTGTGCGCAGGGTATCACCAAAGAATGTAAAATGCGAATCATTGCTGTTACACAGGCGAGGGTGGGCTCCACCCGACTACCGGGAAAAGTCATGATGAAGGTTGGAGAGGATACTTTACTTGGGATTCATCTTGAAAGGATTCTGAAGGCCAAGATGTTGACCTCTGTAACGGTGGCTACAACGGTCGCGCCTGAGGACGAACCAATCGTCGAAGTTGCAAAGACATATGGCGTGGGAACATTTCGAGGATCCGTTGAAGATGTCCTGGATCGATTTTGCCAGGCTTTGCGTGGGCAAAGGGCTGACTATGTCGCCAGACTTACGTCTGATTGCCCGCTGATAGATCCCGTGTTGATTGACAAGGTGATCAAACACGCGACGGATAACGACCTGGACTATTGTTCGAATACACTTGATCCATCGTATCCCGATGGTCAGGATGTTGAAGTCTTTAAGATGTCCGCCCTCGAGGCCGCGTGGCAAAAGGCTCAGCAGAAATCCGAACGTGAGCATGTCACTCCTTATATCTGGAAAAATTCAACCTTCAAAGGGGGGAATCTTTTCAAATCAGACAACTTTAAGGAAAGTTATGATTATGGACATCTGCGGATGACTGTTGATGAAGTTGCTGATTTCGATCTTATAAGAAGGCTTATCAACGAAATGGGGAAAAATCGTTCGTGGCTCGAATACGCCGAGCATCTTAAGAGAAATGAACTTTTGAGGTCGTTGAATGCTGACATTGGTCGAAACGAAGGTTACGAAAAATCTCTAAATACAGATAATGAAAAATCGATATAGTACGTCAGAGGAGTTTCTGGAGCGGGCTCTTCGGACTGTGCCGCTGGGCTCGCAGACATTTAGCAAAAGCAAGACCCAACTTCCTGTTGGTGTATCGCCATTTTTCGCATCAAAGGGTGAAGGCGCATACCTATGGGACGTTGATGGGAACAAGTATGTTGATTTTGTTAATAGTCTATGCTCAGTAACATTAGGCTACAATGATCCTGATGTGACTGATGCGGTCAGAAAACAACTTGATAGCGGAACAATTTTTTCTTTGTCACACGAGCTGGAATTTTTAGTGGCCGAGAAGATTGTGGAGATGGTTCCCTGTGCAGAAAGGGTGAGATTCGGAAAGAATGGTTCCGATGCAACTTCAGGAGCGATACGGCTGGCACGTGCGTATACTAAGCGGGATCATGTTCTTGTTTGTGGGTATCATGGATGGCAGGACTGGTATATCGGATCGACTACACGGGACCTAGGTGTGCCTGAAGCAGTTAAGAGTCTCACTTCGAAATTTTTCTACAATGATATTGAATCGTTGAAAACGAAGTTGGAGGAACTGAAGGGACAAGTTGCCGCTGTTATTTTGGAGCCCGTAAATGTAACGCCTCCTGAAAATGATTTTCTCCAAAAGGTTAAAGAACTGACTCATCAGCATGGGGCCGTTCTTATTTTCGATGAGACTATCACCGGATTTCGGTATGCAAATGGCGGAGCTCAAGAGTACTTTAAAGTCATTCCTGACCTGGCAACTTTTGGAAAGGGCCTTGCCAATGGTTATCCTGTTTCAGCCGTTGCAGGCAAAAAAGAAATAATGAAGCTAATGGAGGAAATATTCTTCTCATTCACCTTCGGTGGCGAGACGCTTTCTCTGGCAGCATCATACGCTACTCTGACGAAATTGCAACGCGAGCCTGTCATCGAAAAACTCCATGCAACGGGGCAGGTTGTGATCGATCGCCTGCGCACGTTGATCAAGGAATTTGATCTGGAATCTACATTTGGTGTTGCGGGTTATCCGGTTTGGTCTTTCCTTCTTATCAAAGACACTCCTCAATTTAATTCATGGGAGCTAAAAACCCTGCTGCTGCAGGAGATGTTTGCAAACTCGGTTTTCATGATCGGTACTCATAATATCAGTTATGCGCATTCGATGGACGATATTGACACATTAATGCGCGCATATCGGACATATTTTGAGAAGGTCAAAATTGCTGTTGCAGATGGATCAATGGATAAAGTTCTTAAATGTGAACCTTTGAAGCCATTATTTAAAGTGCGATAGAGGTGATTGAAAAGACGAGGGTTTTCTTGCGGGCAGACGGGAATGCCAGAATTGGATTAGGGCACGTGCATCGCCTGCTTGCCCTTTCGGAAATTCTTGGCGGAGCTTTTGAATGCATTTTTGTTATTAAAGGTGGGTCTGATGAAATAGGTCAACTTCTCGCGCAATCATGCGGTGACGTAATAAATCTTCCCGAAGAAACCTTGAAAGAAGAGGAGATTGAATTGTTGTCGAGATCAACGAGGGGGAAAGAGATAATTGTTCTGGATGGCTATGGTTTTGATACCGGCTATCAGCAGCAACTGAGGGAAAAAGGAAATGCGATCGTAAGTATAGACGATATTCATAGCTTTCATTTTGTGTCGGATTTAATAATAAATCCGTCGGGAGGGGTAACTGAGAAAGACTACTCGTTATCCTCCTACTCGCGGCTTGTTACAGGACCGAAGTTTGCGTTGACGAAAAGGCTCTTCCGCGAAGCTGCCAAAAACAAGAAGAAAGTTCATCGTTCCGGGACAATCCTGATATGCATGGGCGGCGCCGATCCTGAAAATTTCACGGTATCGGTACTCAGACAGCTTGATCTTGAGTCCTTCCAGAAATGCATTTTGATAGTAGGTGGCGCGTATCAACACCACGAGGTTTTGGCAGCTGAGGAGGTAACGTCTAATGGTAAGATTCGGATTCACCTGAATGTTACGGCTGCATTGATGGGAGACTTGATGAAGGAGGCAGAAGTCGCAATTTGCTCTGCCAGTGGAGTGGCATACGAATATCTTAGTATCGGAGGTGAACTTTATATAATCCAAACTGCGGATAATCAGAGTTCGCTCTATCGATATCTTATTAACGAAGGTTTGGCTTTTCCATATGCAAGTTTCAGAGTCGGGTCCGAAGAGGCGAGAACCTCGTATCGTCGACAATGCGAAATATTTGATGGTCAGTCTGATATTCGAGTTCTGAAATTGTTTCATGAGATTGACTTTCGCTTGAATGGGTCGATGAGAGAGGTAGCGAGCGGAGATGTGAACATTCTGTTTGAGTGGGCAAATGATCCCGATGTGCGTCGGAATTCATACAACTCTGCGGCTATTCCATTTGAAGACCATCAAGCCTGGTTCTTCAAGAAGTTGGCAGACGACTCATCGTCGATCTTTATATTCGAATACAAAAACAATCCCGTAGGGATGGTGCGTTTCGACGTTGGAGATGAAATAATAATCAGTTACTTGCTGGATAAAAAGTTTCGCGGTCGCAGTTGGGGTGTCCAAGTTTTGTCTCAGGCGATCAACGCAATTCAAGAACAAGTAGGTAAGGATCGGAAGATTGTTGGATTTGTCAAAGAAGACAATCATGGATCAAATCACATCTTTGCAAAGATCGGCTTTCGAAGGGTTCCAACAGACAGATATCCCAATTCTTTCAAATACGAATTAACAACGACATGACAGGATTTAAAGTAGGTCAATATTCCATTGGTACAGGTCATAAACCATTTGTCATTGCAGAGATGTCCGGCAATCATAATCAGTCGCTTGACAGAGCACTTGCTTTGGTCGACGCGGCCGCCCAAGCGGGAGCTCATGCGCTGAAGTTGCAAACCTATACTGCAGATACCATTACGGTAAAAGGCAGTTTCACTATCTCCGATCCAAATTCATTGTGGAAAGGCAAAGAGCTATATGATCTCTATAGCCAGGCTTATACACCTTGGGAATGGCATAAGGAAATATTTGAACATGCCACGAAGCGAGGCATGATTGGATTCAGTTCTCCGTTCGATGAATCAGCTGTCGACTTCCTCGAAAGTCTGGACGTTCCTTTGTACAAGATTGCATCTTTCGAAAATACAGATCACATCTTGCTAAGGAAAGTAGCTAAAACGGGTAAACCTGTTATTATGTCCACGGGAGTTGCCTCCATTGCAGATATCCAGGAGTCAGTTGATGTGTTGCGTACGGCAGGCTGCAAAAATCTTATATTACTAAAGTGCACGAGTACTTATCCGGCATCTCCGGAAACAACAAATATTCTGACAATCCCACATATGCGACAATTATATTGTTGTCCGATAGGGCTCTCAGACCATACAATGGGTATTGGTGCTGCAATCGCTGCAGTTGCAATGGGCGCCGTCGTTATTGAAAAACATTTCACACTGCGACGTGCTGATGGTGGAGTGGATAGCACCTTTTCCCTTGAACCCGAGGAACTGGCATCACTGGTGGTTGAGTCAGAAAGGGCTTGGTTGGCCATGGGGTCCGTGTCATATAACTTATCAGAAAAGGAAAGAAAGTCTTTGGTATTTAAACGCTCTCTTTTCGTCGTGAAGGACATTAAAAAAGGTGAACAATTCCGTCCGGAACACGTTCGGTCCGTAAGACCTTCCTTTGGTTTGCATACCCGTTATTATAACGACGTACTGGGAAAGGTCGCCACGCAGGATATTCACGCAGGGACCCCGTTGAAGGCTGACCACGTTGATGGAGGGATAAAATAGGCGGAACACAATAGTGGTGGTGAAGAAGATCTCAATATTGTCAATCCTTGCATTCTTATTCTTGGTGCATGGCGTGTTCTATTTCTTCGTTCCTGACGACGTCCACAATCCTAACTCACCGTTCAAATACATAAAATATGTCGTGTACCTGTTGTTCATCGC
>JAEZDW010000493.1 GCA_023417955.1 Bacteroidota bacterium | reverse complement strand
CTTTAGTAAATGACATGACCCAACCGTCGATGTTGCCGGTATTAGTGCTTTTATATCCGCTGATTATGCCCGGGATCGTCGGGCTGTCCGAACCGCCGGCGATGAAGACGTTATTCTCTGAATCGAGTTTTACCGAATACGCAGCATCGGTTTCGGTTCCGCCAATGAAGCGGCACCATGCGATATCATTAAGATCGGGCGTCAGTTTTACAAGCACCGCGTCATGCGTTCCCCCGGAGTATGTATTCAATGCGGCGAATCCCGGTCGTGGGAAATCAGCTGAACTCGTAGACGAGGCGATGTATACGTAACCATCGGCATCCGTCAGCACATCGCCGCGAAGTTGATCACCGTAGTTTCGCGCGAGCACACTTTCGACTTTTACAAAAGTGAGCATGGCGCCGGAAACGAAGTTCACACCATCATTCGACGTGCCGCCAAGATACGTGGCTCCCAGTAAGGCGTCACCATCCGGACTTAGTTTTGCAACAAAGATATCTGTGCCATTGGTATACGGTACACCGCCCAGGGGATCAATCGTGGTCCCGCCATTGAACTCAGTTCCGTTCGTTACCGGAAAATTTGGAGAACTTGTCGCCCCAAGAATAAGCAGCTCACCTGCATCATTCACCACAAGACTTTGAGGAGTTTCGGTTCCCGCACCACCGAGGTATGTGCAGTACAACAATTTGGATCCGGAAGAATCATATTTGAGTATACCGACATCCCAGGCACCGCCGGCGTAATCCATTTGATACGCACCCGTTGTGATTGGATATCCAGGAAAGCCGATGGCACCCTGAACGATTCCGCCAGAGTACACATTGCCGCGCTCATCGTACGTCGCTGTATTACCCCAGTTGTCAAGTGTTGATCCGGAGTACGCAGAAAAAATCAGAATGGGGTCGATGATAAGTGGAACGCATTCATCATATCCGTCAGGGAACGCGTAGGTAACAGTGTTTCCATTGAGAACATACCGCGACGTTACTTCAACCTTCTCGCCATTCACAACCTGATACGCATATGGCTTCATCTCCCAGATTTCATTCACCGACGTTTCGAGATGCAGATTGTCGTTGTCGACATACATACGGGTAAGTCCTTCGTACGACATCCGGATCACATCGGGATTTACCTGTGGCGCAACGATCCATTCATACTTCATTCTGCCTTTCTCGGAATAGTAGCGCATATCAATATCGCAATACACGTCATCGTAATACAGTGTTTCAAATGACGCGGCATTGGAAGTCCATTTTGAACGATCGTTACCAACCAGATAATTGTAACGTGTTGGTCGTTCATGCTGTCCATACACCTGCGTGTATGGATTTGCGTTGAGGAATCTCACCAGGTAAGTATGCGCATTTTGTTTTACCGTACTAACGCCACTCTCGGTATACCCCTGCGCGTGAGGGATCACGCCAGAGCCATCTTTGCCATCAACATTGCGAAGGTTTTCCCAGAATGAAAAGTAAATGCGGTCAGAGGCAAACAGGATTCTGCCGGAACGCACATCAGCGCCAAACCGGATGTGCTCCGGCCATTGGTTTTTGTTTTGGATAAAATGCGGTTCTGTAGGTGGTCCGGCGAATACGGCAGCAGAAGCAAAAAGCCACAGCAACAGCAAAACGTACGGTCTCATAGCGTCTCAGTTTCTTATTCGGATAGCTGATAAATGGCTCTGAAAACGCAATATAAAGAAACAAATCAACTTTCTTTTCGCAGAACCTGAAGTGGTGGCGTGCCAATTACCTGACGTGAATTCCACCAGCCGATCAAAATCGTCAACAAAATGACTCCGGTTCCGATAAACAACAATTCAGGCCAGTCAAAAGCAAATTCCATCTCGAAGAAAAATTGTGTTAAAAAGTATCCGGAGATGAGTGAAAGCCCCAAACCTGTCATGGCAGAGAACAGACCCAGCCACGCGTATTCAATCAATGTAATAAGCGTAATTTGTATTGTACGTGCACCTATTGTGCGCAATAGCACATTTTCCTTCATGCGCACAAATCGACTGTTCGCCACAGCCCCGGCAAGCACTACGAGCCCCGTGATTACGCAGAACAGCGCGAGGAATCTGACGACAAGTCCGAGTTTGTCGAAGAGTTCATTCACTGTGTCAAGAATCAGTCGCAAATCGATCAGCGAAACATTCGGAAACTGTTGAACCAAAGCAAGCTGGAACGCTGGTGCAGTGGCGTCATCTATTCGCGTTGACGTTACAAATGTCTGAGGTGCAAGTTCCAGGACACCCGGAGGAAATACGAAAATAAAATTTGGCGGATCCTTCGGCCACTCGACTTCGCGGATGCCGCTGATGCGAGCCGTGATCGGAACCCCCTGCACGTCAAAAACAAGCGAATCCCCAATGGTCACATCAAGGTTTTCCTCCATTCCCTGCGAAATCGTTACCCAAACAGAGTCACGTCCTGAACGAAGCCGATGCAACTCCCCCTTCACAAGTTTTTCTGAATGATGCAGACTATCGCGATACGTTACGCGGTATTCGCGTGTAATCGCCCAGTAGGGGATATTGTCAGTTGTATCGCGCTGAAGTTCTCCAACTGTTTTTCCCTTCACTTCCGCGATTCTGCACGTAACAATCGGCACCACCTGGTTTACGAGCAGTCCTTTGTCTTTAATTAATTCAACTACGCCCTCACGCTGATGTGGCTGAATATCGAATATGATCGTATTACTCTGGTTTTCCTGGCCCGCGAATTCTACCTGACTCAGCATACTTTGTTCGACGATGTTCAGCGTCGAGATAATACATGCGCCCAGCCCGATCGTGACAAGCAGAACACGGGTCTGATTATTTGGGCGATACAGGTTTGATAAAGAATGTCTTAACACAAATCCTGCACCTGACGGAAAGAAGCGCCGCACAAGAAACAAGAGCAACATTGCTACTCCTGTAAGTGACGCGAGGGCGACGGCAAGTCCGAGGAAAAATAGCGCCCCTGTTATCCAGCTCTTCGTTTGAATCGCAGTAAACACAATAGGGAACAAGATGATGAGCACAACCACAACAATCGTGGTAAGCGAGAATCCGCGGAGGGGCATCACCTCTGAACGCAATACCGTGAGCGGCGGCACGAACCTAACCGACACCAGCGGCAACACTGAAAACAGCACCGAAACGACAGCTCCAAGTGTAATTCCGAGCAGGAATGAGTTCCAGCTGAAACTGAATGAGAGTTCAAAAGGGATCAGGTCTGCAAGCAATGAAGGCAGTATTTGTTGTATTCCGACGCCAACCAACGCACCAACTATGCTCGCAATAATTCCGAGCAGAAAAATCTGAACAAAGAAAATACTGAACGCCTGCCAGCCTGTTGAGCCCACGCACCGCAGTACAGCAACCTCTGCACGTTTCTCGCGTGCATAAAGGTGCACTGCACTCGCAACGCCGATGCAACCCAGTATAAGTGCAATAAAAGCCAGCAGTGCAAAGAAACGGTACATTGATCCAAAGCCGCGTCCGAGACCTTCCTTGCGACTCTCAACCGTTTCAAATGAATACCCCTCCTTGCGCAGGTGGGGCCTTATTTGTTCAACGTAATCATCAATATTTACCGACACCGTAGCCCGAAGGTATTTCTTATGATTAACGCGGCTTCCGAATTGTACAAGTCCTGTAGAATCAAGGTCGGCCATGCTAATGTAGATTGATGGTGTGAATGTCGCCATGATGCCACCACCTCCGGGTATTTTGTCCACCGCGCCAGCTACCACGAATTTCCGGTTTCCAAGTTTAATGGAGTCGCCGGAACTCACTTCGTACTGACCTGCGAGCGTTTCATCCATCATCGCATAACCGCCACCCTTCACCTGATCGTATGCTTCAGAAGGGATGGTTTCAATTTTTCCGTAAAAGGGGAACGGACCTTCAAATGCGACAAGCCTGATCAGCCGCGATTGTCCGCTATTCAGGAACAGCACCATTGAGGCCATGTCGGCCGACGCAGCCTGCTCCAGGCGGGAAGAATCCAGCATAGTAATGATGTGATCTGGAAACTTTTTATCTCCATTGATAACGAGATCCGCGCCCAGCAATTCTTTCGCGTTGTTATCAATGTCATTTTGCATGCTGTAGTTTATCGCGTCAAGCGCTACAACGGCAGCAATACCTGTAATGATGGATGCAATAAAAAGGGCAAGTCTCGAAAAGTTATGACGGGCATCGCGCCAGGCCATAGCCCATACCCAGCGGTCGAAAATCGTCCACTTCTTCCTGCGCTTCAGCTTGATAGTGTATTCGATCAACGTTGTGAATGTTTGAGAAGTAGCTTATTGTTCAGTCCTTACCGGCGCGTGACTGGTAATCTCTTCAACGAGCTTGCCACCTTTCATGCGAAGGATGCGTTGTGTCTTCTGCGCGAGGTCAAAATTATGGGTAACCAGCACCAGCGTCGTTCCTTTTTCTTTATTCATTTCAAACAGAAGTTCGGT